>JAXJLC010000051.1:0-9488 GCA_036297365.1 Collinsella sp. | reverse complement strand
GTGCCCCGCATCGCCTACATCAACAAGTACGACCGCGTGGGCGCCGACTTCTTCCATGCGATCGAGACCATGAAGGATCGCCTGGGCGCGCCGGCTGTCGCCGCGCAGATGCCCATGGGCGCCGAGGACAACTTCTGGGGCGTCATCGACCTGGTCACCATGACCGCGTGGGACTTCAAGGCCGACGACAAGGGCATGACCTACCCCGAGCCGATGGACGAGATCCCGGCTGAGTTTGCCGACATCGCTGCCACCAAGCGCGAGGAGCTCCTCGACGCTGCTGCCAGCTTTGACGACGAGCTCATGGAGAAGATCCTCATGGAGGAGGACTTCACCGTCGAGGAGCTCAAGGCTGCTCTGCGCAAGGGTGTTCTGGCCAACGAGCTCAACCTCGTCTTCGTGGGTTCCGCCTACAAGAACAAGGGCGTTCAGGAGCTGCTCGACGCTGTCGTCGACTACCTGCCCAGCCCGCTTGACGTTGAGGCCGTCACCGGTACCGATCCGGACACCGGCGAGGAGATCCAGCGTCATCCTTCCTTCGACGAGCCCTTCTCCGGCCTGGTCTTCAAGATCATGACCGACCCGTTCGTCGGTAAGCTCACCTACGTCCGCGTTTACTCCGGCCGCGCCGAGTCCGGCTCCTACGTTGTCAACGCTTCCAACGGTCAGCGCGAGCGCCTCGGCCGCATCCTCGAGATGAACGCTGCCGAGCGTATCGACCGTGACGACGCTGCCGCCGGCGACATCGTCGCTTGCGTCGGCTTCAAGAACTCCACCACCGGTGACACCCTGTGCGCCGAGGGCAAGGAGATCGTCCTCGAGAAGATCGAGTTCGCTAAGCCCGTTATCGACGTTGCCATCGAGCCCAAGACCAAGGCCGAGCAGGACAAGATGTCCTTGGCTCTGACCAAGCTCGCCGAGGAGGACCCGACCTTCCAGGTGTCCACCAACCACGAGACCGGCCAGACCATCATCGCCGGCATGGGCGAGCTGCACCTCGAGATCATCGTCGACCGTCTGCTCCGTGAGTTCAAGGTTGACGCTAACGTTGGTAAGCCCCAGGTTGCCTACCGCGAGACCGCTGGTCACGACGTCGAGAAGGCTGAGGGCAAGTTCGTCCGTCAGTCCGGTGGTCGCGGTCAGTACGGCCACGCCGTCATCAAGCTCGAGAAGATGGAGGAGGGCTTCGGCTACGAGTTCGTCAACGCTATCGTCGGCGGCGTCGTGCCCAAGGAGTACATCCCGTCCATCGACAAGGGCATCCAGGAGGCCCTGAACACCGGTGTTATCGCCGGCTTCCCGGTCCTCGACGTTAAGGTCACCCTGTTCGACGGTTCTTACCACGAGGTCGACTCCTCCGAGGCCGCCTTCAAGATCGCCGGTTCCATGGCTATCAAGGACGCCCTCAAGAAGTCCGACCCGCAGCTGCTCGAGCCGATCATGGCTGTCGAGGTCGAGACTCCCGAGCAGTACATGGGCGACGTTATGGGCAACCTCTCCGGTCGCCGCGGCAAGATCGAGGGCATGGAGGATCGCAAGAACAGCAAGCTCATCCGTGCCAAGGTGCCGCTGGGCGAGATGTTCGGTTACGCTACCGACCTTCGCTCCCAGACCCAGGGCCGTGCATCCTACACGATGCAGTTCGACTCTTATGAGCCCGCGCCCAAGTCCATCGTGGACGAGGTCATGAGCAAGAACGCCTAAGTTCGAGCTCCCTGTTACGTAATCCGCGAGAACGTCTCTCGCACTCTTTGGAGGTTTAAGTTGGCTACCCAGAAGATCCGCATTCGCCTCAAGGGCTATGATCACGAGGTCGTCGATCAGTCCGCGAAGCTCATCGTCGAGACCGCTCAGAAGACCGGCGCTCGCGTTTCCGGTCCTGTCCCCCTGCCCACCGAGCGCAACCTGTACACGGTTATCCGCTCGCCGCACGTGAACAAGGACTCCCGTGAGCAGTTCGAGATGCGCACCCACAAGCGCCTCATCGACATCCTCGACCCCACCTCGGGCACTGTTGATTCGCTCATGCGTCTCGACCTCCCCGCTGGCGTCGACATCGACATCAAGCTCTAAGCGATATCGCTCATAGCTTACAGAGCCCCGCTGTCATAACGGCAGCGGGGCTCTTTTGTTTTGAATGGTGGCCTTGGGGCCCAGGTAATGCGGCCGAATGGGTGGCTATGGCGCCTTATTTACCCATGGGACGCAGCGATGCCTCCTCAAAATGGAAGGATCGTAAGTCGCCTTCCGTCTCGATGCACGCTCGACCAAAGTCATCGACGGTTTTAAAGATGCCTCGCGCCAGCTCGTCCCCAGCGGGGGAGCGGGCGATAACGTGCTCCCCAATCCAATTGAGGTGAGCGATATATTCGCTGTGGACGGGCGCGAGCGGTCCGGCGTCTTCTTCCATGGCGTTGAGACGCTCTGCCCACGCATCTACAGCGTCTATAACTGCGTGATAGACCTCATCGAGGAGCATGTCGACGGCGGGAACGCTCTCGTTGAGGTCCGAGAGGCCAATTGCCGCCAGGCCGCCATCGGGCACCTCTTGGGGCGTGTAGTTTACGTTGACACCAATGCCGCAGACGGCGAAAGGTTTGCCTTCGTTATCGCGTGCGGCCTCGACCAGAATGCCGCCGAGTTTGCGCCCTCGCGCGACGAGGTCGTTGGGCCATTTGAGGCCGATCTCGTTAGCAAGACCTTGCGCCTCGAGTGCCTCGAGCACCGCTAGGCCGCTGACGGCGGCAAGACCAGAGTACTTGGCGGGATCAACATGTGGACGTAGGACAATCGAGAGCAACAGGTTGCCGGCGGTTGAATCCCACTTGTGGCCGCGTCGGCCACGTCCTGCCGTTTGCGCGCGGGCGGCAAGTCCCGTGCCGTGCGGCGCACCCTGTTTTCCTGCCTCGAGCAGGTCATCGTTGGTCGATCCGGTTACGTCGACTATCGTTAATTTGGCATCCATAACGGTTGCTACCTCCTAAGTTAATAAGGCAATCGCGTAATGGTGTCGAGAGATAGACACAATGTGAAGCCTTTGTCGCATTTGGACAATTTAATGTTAACACGTCAACAACGACTAAAATGCGCTATCCTCTCTTGGTCGATGTAAACACGTCAACAACTCAAAGGAGGCTAGTGATGGGTTTCACGATTCTTGGAACAGGCTCGGCGCTTCCTGAGCGCAGTGTTTCCAATGACGAGCTGTCTGAGTTCCTCGATACCTCGGATGAGTGGATTTTTACCCGCACAGGTATCAAGAGCCGCCACGTCTGTACCACCGAGTCACTTGACGACCTTGCCGTAGCGGCGAGCGAGCGGGCACTCCAGGTGTCCGGAATCGACGCGAGCCAGCTGGATCTGATCGTCTGCTCGACGACGACGGGTGACCACCTTGTTCCCGCTGAGGCGTGTGCCGTTGCTGAGCGACTAGGAGCGGCGTGCCCTGCCTTCGATGTCTCGGCGGCCTGTGCCGGCTTCGTGTTTGCGCTCGATGTCGCCGAGGGCTATATCGAGCGCGGTCGTGCCGAGCGCGTGCTTATCGTTGCTGCTGAGCAGATGACGCGCGCGCTCGACTGGACCGACCGCGCCACCTGCGTGCTCTTTGGCGATGGGGCAGGCGCCGCAGTGATTGGGGCTGGGGGAGACAGTCCCCTTGCCGTTGAGCTTTCGACGGCGCCCGACGTCGAGACGTTACACGTTCCCGGTCTGGTCGGCACCTCGCCGTTTAAGGCTTCCGCAGATAGCAAGAGCGTGCTGTCCATGAATGGCCGCCGCGTGTTCAAGTTCGGCGTCAACGCCATCTGCGACACGGTCCATAAGCTTGCGGGCGATGCGGGCATTTCGGTCGAAGACATCGACCATTTTGTATTCCATCAGGCTAACGAACGAATCCTGAGTCAGGCGGTCAAGCGCCTCGGCGTGCCAGATGAGCGCGTGGTTCGAACGCTGCGCGAGACCGGCAACATTTCGAGCGCCTGCATTCCCTTTGCGCTTGACCGTCTGGCACGCACCGACGCACTGAATGCGGGCGACACCATCGCCCTCGTTGGATTTGGCGCCGGCCTGGATATAGGTGGCTATCTGCTTCGTTGGAAGTAGTTGCACATAGGAAAAAACGCCCCTAGGGCACAAACAAAGGAGAACTACCATGGCAGATCAGAAGACCTTCGAGCGCGTTTGCGACGTTATCCGCGAGACCGCCGGTCTTGACGATGTCGAGATGAAGCCCGAGTCCACGCTCGAGGAGATTGGTCTCGACAGCCTGGGCACCGTCGAGATCCTCGTCGCCGTCGAGGACGAGTTTGGCATCCAGCTCGATACCGAGGAGAACCCCAAGACGGTCGGCGAGTTCGCCGATACGGTCGAGGCGGCATTGGAGAAGTAGAGATGCTCAAGACTCCTCTCTGCGATCTGCTCGGCATCGAAAAGCCCGTGTTCCAGGGCGGTATGGCCTGGATTGCCGATGCCTCGCTGGCGTCCGCAGTGTCCGAGGCGGGTGGCTTAGGCATCATCGCGGCCATGAACGCCGACGCCAACTGGCTTCGCGACCAGATTCATGAGCTGCGCGCCAAGACGGATAAGCCCTTTGGCGTCAACGTCATGCTCATGAGCCCGTTTGCCGACGAGGTCGCGCAGGTCGTGATTGACGAGCGAGTGCCGGTCGTCGTGACGGGCGCCGGCAATCCCGCCAAGTACATGAAGGCGTGGAACGAGGCGGGCATCAAGGTCATCCCGGTCGTTGCCTCGGTGGCGCTGGCGCGTCTCGTGGCGCGTCGCGGGGCCACGGCGGTTGTTGCCGAGGGTACCGAATCGGGCGGCCATATTGGCGAGACCTCGACGATGGCACTGGTGCCGCAGGTCGTCGATGCGGTCGACATTCCCGTTGTGGCCGCCGGCGGTATTGCCGACGGCCGCGGCGTGGCGGCCGCCTTTATGCTGGGCGCCGAAGGCGTGCAAGTGGGTACGCGCTTTCTGGTCGCAGACGAGTGCACCGTCTCGGAGCAGTACAAAGAGATGGTCCTGAAGGCCAACGACACTTCGACGCGTGCGACCGGTCGCTCGACGGGACATCCAGTGCGCGCCCTCAAGAGCCCCTTCACCAACGCCTATGCCAAGAGCGAGGGTTCCGGCGCGAGTGCCGAGGAGCTCGGTGCTATGGGAACCGGTGCGCTGCGTAAGGCCGCCAAGGACGGCAACTACGAAGAGGGTTCGTTTTTGTGTGGACAGATTGCCGGCATGGTCAACGAGCGCCAGAGCGCACGCGAAATCGTTGACGACCTGGTCGATGGCGCCGAGCACGTCCTGAAGGGTGCGTGCGCATGGGTGGCGTAGCGTTTTTGTTTGCCGGCCAGGGTGCCCAGCACCCCGCGATGGGCGTCGACTTGATCGAGACATCGCCGGCGGCTGCCGAGGTGTTCGCCATTGCCGATGAGGTGCGCCCGGGGACGAGCGAGCAGTGCCGGAGCGCCTCCAAGGAGGAGCTCTCGCAGACCGAGAACACGCAGCCTTGCGTGTTCGTGCACGACCTGGCAGCGGCTGCCGCCCTGCGTGAGCGCGGCGTGGTACCTGCCGCCTGTGCGGGATTCTCGCTGGGCGAGGTCGCCGCGCTCACCTTTGCGGGGGCGTTCGATACGCGAGCGGGCTTTGAGCTCGTGTGCGAGCGCGCGGCGCTGATGGCCGCGGCTGCCGAGCGCCATCCGGGCGGCATGCGCGCCGTCATCAAGCTCGATGCGGCGCAAGTCGAGGGCCTGGCAAAACAGGCCGGCGAGGACTGCTGGCCAGTCAACTACAACAGCCCACAGCAGACGGTTGTGGCCGGAGCGCCCGAGGCGCTGCAGGAGCTCGACGTCCTAGTAAAAGAGGCTGGCGGCCGCGCCATGAAGGTCGCGGTGTCGGGTGCATTTCATAGCCCCTATATGGCCGAGGCGACCTGTGGCCTTGCCGCATATATTGAGGCCGGTCACGCGCCGTCCCCGTTGCTCATTCCTGTTTTGGCAAATATGACAGCGGCGCCCTATCCGGCGGATCCCCAGACGGCATCGGATGTCTTGGCCAATCAGGTGAGCCATGCCGTACGCTGGGTCGATACGCTGCATGCTCTGCAGGATCAAGGCATCGACACATTTATTGAGGTCGGCCCCGGCAAAACGCTGTCCGGCCTGGTCAAGCGTACGCTGAGCGACGTTCGTGTGTATTCGTGCGAGACGGCCGAGCAGGTCGCAGCTATTGCCGACGAGCTCGCATAGTCCACAGGGCTGTAACCCGAAAGGAATGACATGGGCAACTTGAACAATGGCGCGCTCGAGCGCAACGACTCACGTCGCGTGGCACTGGTCACGGGCGGCTCGCGGGGTATCGGCCGCGCCTGCGCTATCGGTCTGGCGGAGGATGGCTACGATATCGCCGTCGTCTATGCCGGCAGCGTCGATGCGGCGCGCGAGACGTGCGACGCCTGCGAGGCGGCTGGCGCCACGGCGCGCTCATATCAATGCGACGTGGCCGACCCCGCTGCCGTCAACGCGTGCGTGGAAGCGGTCCTCAACGACTTTGACTCCATTTGGGCGCTCGTCAACAACGCTGGCATCACCCGCGATGGCCTGCTCATGCGCATGGGCGATGACGCCTTCGATCGCGTGCTCGATGTCAACCTTAAAGGAACGTTTAACACGACGCGCGCGCTCACCAAGACCTTTATGCGCCAGCGCGGCGGCTGCGTCGTCAACATGAGCTCGGTTGTGGGCCTGATGGGCAATGCCGGGCAGGCCAACTACGCTGCCTCCAAGGCGGGCGTGATCGGCCTGACCAAGGCGGTGGCGCGCGAGCTTGCGCCCCGCGGTGTACGAGTGAACGCGGTCGCCCCCGGGTTTGTCGAGACAGATATGACGGCAAAGCTTTCGGAAAAGGTTCGTGCGGCAACCGAGGAGCAGATTCCCCTTAAGCGCATGGCGCGCCCCGAGGAAGTGGCCGGCGTGGTGCGCTTTTTGGCGAGCGATGCGGCTTCCTACATTACGGGCGAGGTTGTACGCGTTGACGGCGGAATGGCGATGTAGAAATCAGGGCCGAAGAACGGCTTGGATGAGGAGACCATGATGGAACAGAGAGTTGCAATCACCGGCATAGGTGCCGTATCGCCGCTCGGCAACACCGCGCTTGCCACCTGGGCGGCAATGTGCGCTGGCACGTGCGGCATCGGCCCGATTACGCACTTCGATACCGATGCATTTGCCGTCAAGGTGGCGGCCGAGGTCAAGGGCTTTGACGGCAACGAGTACTTTGGCAAGCGTGACGCCAAGCATCTGGACCCCTGCGTTCAGTTTGCGATGGCGGCTTCGGACGAGGCAATGCACGATGCGGGCTTTGATGTCGAAGGCGCCATCGATCGCGAGCGCCTGGGCGTCTACGTGGGCTCGGGCGTGGGCGGCATGACGACGCTCGTCGATAACGTCCATACGATTGCCGACCGTGGGCCCCGCCGCGCATCGCCTTACATGATCGCGATGATGATCCCCAACATGGCATCGGGCAACATCGCAATCCGTCACAAAGCAAAGGGGCCGACCCTGCCCGTGGTGACCGCGTGCGCCACCTCGGCCCATGCGGTGGGCGAGGCGTTCCGCGCCATCAAGCACGGCTATGCCGACGCGATCCTCGCGGGCGGCGCCGAGGCTGCAATTATCCCCGATGCCGTTGCGGGCTTTACGTCCTGCCGCGCATTGACCACCAACCCCGATCCCGCGACGGCCTGCCGTCCGTTCGATGCAGACCGCGACGGCTTTGTGATGGGCGAGGGCGCCTGCGTGCTCGTGCTCGAGAGCATGGAACATGCGCAGACGCGCGGTGCGCACATTTATGCCGAGGTCGTGGGCTACGGCAACACCGATGATGCCTATCACATCACGAGCCCTGATCCCGAGGCTGCCGGCATTGCCCGCGCGATATCGCTGGCGGTGACCGAGGGCGACGTCAAGCCATCCGAGGGTCTCTACATCAATGCCCACGGCACATCGACCAAGCTCAACGATTCGTCCGAGACGGCGGGCATTAAGCGTGCGCTTGGCGAGGACGCGGCGCGCGCCGCGCACGTCTCGTCGACTAAGTCGATGACCGGCCACATGATCGGTGCCACGGGCGCCATCGAGGTCATGGCCTGCGCCATGGCGCTCGAGCAGGGCGTGGTGCCGCCGACCATTAACTACCGCACGCCCGATCCCGCCTGCGATCTTGACTACACGCCCAATCGCGCAGTTCGCGCCGACCTTACCTGGGCGCTTTCGACCAACCTAGGCTTTGGCGGGCACAACGCCGCCATCGCGCTGCGTAGATATACGAGGAGCTAGAGCATGGATTCCAAAAGACTTGCCGAGATAGCCGATGTTATGGAGGACCGCGGCCTCACGCGCGTACGCGTTGAGGAGCCCGATGGCACCGCGGTCGAACTCGAGCGCGCGAGCGCCGCACAGCCGGTTGCCGTGCCCATGCCCATGCCGAGCGCTATGGCCGCTCCAGTTGCAGCTCCCACAGTCGCGCCTGCCGCACCGGAGCCCGCCGCGCAGACACCTGCCGCCGCACCGGAGCCCAAGGGCACCGAGGTGACCGCTCCCATGGTCGGCGTTTTCTATGCTGCCCCGGCGCCGGGCGACGAGCCGTTTGTGCACGTGGGCTCTAAGGTCAAGGCCGGCGAGACGCTCTGCATCATCGAGGCCATGAAGGTTCTCAACGAGGTAACGGCAGAGGCGGACGGCGAGGTGCTCGAGATCTGCGTGGCCGACGGCGACCTCGTGGAGTTTGGCAGCTGCCTCATGAGGATCGGATAGGTGATATCCATGAACAAAGAAGAGCTTAAGGAACTGTTGCCGCATCGCGAACCGATGCTTTTGCTCGACGAGGCCGAGCTGGTGGGCGACGAGGCCCACGGCAAGATCACGATTACGGGCGACGAGTACTTTTTGCAGGGGCATTTTCCGGGAAACCCGGTGGTCCCCGGCGTGATTCAGTGCGAGATGCTCGCCCAAAACTGTTGCGTGCTGCTGATGGGCGATGAGGAAGCGCGCGGCGCGACGCCGTTCTACACGAGTCTGGACAAGGTGCGCTTTAAGCGTCCGGTGCGCCCGGGCGACACGGTTGATCTGGTGTGCACCATCACGCGTGCGCGCGGGCCGTTCCGCTTTGCGACGGGTACTGCGAGCGTCAACGGTGAGGTTTGCTGCCGCGCCGATATGTCTTTTGCACTCATGCACGAAAGTTAAGGAAGGCTTCATGTTCGACAAAGTGCTCATCGCCAACCGCGGCGAAGTCGCGGTCCGTGTTATCCGCGCGTGCCGCGATATGGGCATCAAGACCGTCGCCGTTTATTCCACGGCCGATGCGGACGCGCTGCACGTGCAGCTTGCCGACGAGGCGTATTGCATCGGCGGTCCGCGTCTTGCCGAGAGCTACCTCAACGACGATGCTGTGCTCACCTGTGCCGTAAAGTCGGGAGCTAAGGC
>JAXJLC010000050.1:0-3021 GCA_036297365.1 Collinsella sp. | reverse complement strand
GGCAGCCCAGCGCCGCCTCGACGCCACACTGGGTCGCAAAGATGCGGTCCTGAGCGTCGGGCTGGCCACCGCGCTGCGTGTGACCGGGGATGGCGACGCGGGTCTCGCGACCGGTCTTGGCCTCGATCTCCTTGGCGATGTCGTAGACGATCGACGGGCTCGTGCGCTCAGCGAGCTTCTTCTTGTACTCCTTCTTGGACAGCGCCGCGTCCTCCTTGGAGATGGCGCCCTCGGCGACGGCCACGATGGTAAAGCGGCTGCCGGTTTCCATGCGATGCTCGATGGTCTTGATGACCTGGTCCATGTCGTAGGGGATCTCGGGAATCAGGATGACGTCCGCGCCGCCCGCGACGCCGGCATACAGCGGGATCCAGCCAACCTTGTGTCCCATGATCTCGATAACGAATACGCGCCCATGGCTCGAAGCGGTGGTGTGGATGTCGTCGATGCACTTGGTTGCGACGTCGATGGCGCTCGTAAAGCCAAAGGTCATCTCGGTGCCCCAGGTGTCGTTATCGATGGTCTTGGGCAGGGCGATAACGTTGAGGCCCTCTTCGCGCAAGCGGTTGGCAGTCTTGGTGGATCCGTTACCGCCCAGCATAAACAGGCAGTCGAGCTGCAACTTGTGATAGGTGTGGACCATCGCGGGCACCTTCTCGACGCCGTCGGCCTCGGGAATGTTCAGGCGCTTGAACGGCGTGCGGCTCGTGCCCAAAATGGTGCCGCCGCGGGTGAGGATGCCGCTAAAATCGGCGGGCGTCATGACGCGGAACCTGCTGTAGATAAGGCCCTGGTAGCCGTCCTCAAAACCATAGATCTCGATAGGCTCTTCGCTATTGGTCATAAGCGTTTTGACGATGCCGCGCATGGTGGCGTTGAGCGCCTGGCAGTCGCCGCCACTAGTAAGAAGACCGATTCTAAGCATGGTGAATCCTTCCGGGCAAGTTATAACATGCGCATAAGTTTACCCCCGCACACTGTTGATGCGGGGGTAAAACGTGTTAGCTCAAATGTATAGAAATGTAAGCAACGTCAGGCGAGCGTAAGGACGACGGCGCCAGCTCCTTACAGCACAAAGGCGTCGATGTCGCCCCAGTGGCGGCGCAGCGTGATGACGGCAGCGGGTTCGGTATTGTCAAAGACGACCGACCATTGCGTGTTGCTGGTGATGTCTTCCGGATTGGGCTCTTGCGCCGCAGCGCGTAGGGCCTTCCAAGCGACTGCCTCGTCCTGGGCACCGACATGGGCGTCAAGGACATCGGCGATTGCGACGGCGCGCTCTTTACCATGGCCCAGCTCGCCATTTTTTTGGTTGGGCAGCACTTCGTCACCATAGCAGGCGTAGAAGTTCGTGACCTGGCGTACAGGAGTCGCCTTGAAAGCGCGGTCCGGATCGCGCGGATCCCACTCCACCACCCGCGCGTCACCGGCGGCGTCGTTGATAAAGAAGTGGTAATCGCGTCCTGCCATGGCGTGCATGTCGTAGGCGGAAAGCAGGTCGACAGCTTCTTGCGTGGTGGCGGCACGGTCGAGCGCCAGGCGGATGGCGAGCGAGGTATTGATGACGGGGCGCTGCGTATCCTGATCACAGGGTTTGGAATCCAGGGTGAGTACGGCAATGGACACGCCGCATTCGTTAACACCGTCGAGCTGGGCAAACGGGCCCATGAGTGCGGCGGCACGTCCGGCGACGGAGTCAAGCGGAGTGTTATCGCCCAGGTTATTGAGAGCCGCAAAGCCGATGGAGGCATAGCCGTCGCGCGGGTGATTGCGCACCAGCAGCGCCGAGGTGTCGTCCTTAAAGTCGTAATTGCGACCGGTGCGCACGCGGCCTTCGGCATCTACGGCGGCAAAGGCGCTGCAGGCAAACTGGGGCGCCTGGACATGTGCCGGCACGCCGGGCAACACCTGCGCCACCACAGCATCGATGTAGGCCTGGTCGTCGCGCACGCCAGCGGAGATGATGCGATCAAGATCGTAGTCATAGGCGATGTCGATTGCGTACAGGTCATGGCCATCCGCGTAGCCGGTCAAGCGTTTGAGCGACGTGGCGGACTTGATTTGTTTGTGATAAACGATACCGGCGGCAATGGCGATGCCGACGGCGGTTCCTGCAACACCGCAGGCGATGGCAATGTTACGTGGCTTCATGACGGCTCCTCTCGTCCTGTTAGCGTAATTGTCGCAAAAGGTGCACGGGCATGATGGCTCAACTTGGCGAGCGGCGTGGGATTAAACATGGAATGAAAGGCGCGGCGCTGGCGCGGCGGGGTATGCTGGAGGGGACCATCAACCCAGCGAAAGGGGAGAGCATGACGGATCAGGAAACGCCCGAGCGCGTGCACGTGACTGCCGACGATATCGAGGCCGCCAACGACCTCATCGACTTTATCGAGGCATGCCCCAGCATGCTCCATACGGCGGCGACCATTATGGCCGAGCTCGACGAGGCGGGCTTTACCTACCTGCCCGAGAACGCGGCATGGGATATCGAGCCGGGCGGGCGTTATTACACGCAGCGCAATACCTCGAGTGTCATCGCCTTTAAGGTGGGCGAGGACCTGGCCGCGACGTGGGGCGAGGACGGCGTTGCCGGCGACTATCATTTTCAGCTGACGGCGTCGCACAGCGACTCGCCGACGTTTAAGGTTAAGGCCGTGCCCGAGCTCGACGGCGCGGGCGAGACGCTGCGCCTGAACACCGAGGCCTACGGCGGCATGATTGACTACACCTGGTTCGATCGCCCGCTGGCGCTCGCGGGCCGCGTGCTGGTGCGCGAGGGCGACCGTATTGAGAGCCGCCTGCTTGCCACCGAGCGCGAGGTCGCTATTATCCCGAGCCTTGCTATCCATATGAACCGTGGCGTCAACGAGGGCTTTGCTCCCAACCGAGCTGTCGACCTGTGCCCGCTCATCAGTGCCGGCGAGCTTAAGCAGGGCGACTTTGATGCCCTGATCGCCGAAGAGCTGGATGTTGAGCCCGAACAAATTTTGGGCCGCGATCTGTTCCTGGTCAATCGTC
>JAXJLC010000049.1:0-5179 GCA_036297365.1 Collinsella sp. | reverse complement strand
GTCCATGACCGAGACGACCGCTAAGGTGAAGGCATCGCTGTCCAAGGGCGGCGAGCAGGAGTACACCGTCAAATTCGTGCGCTCTGACAACCATATCGGCTGGGCCGTTTCCTCGCTCGATATGGATTTCTCGGCTGCTGACAACCAGTAGTGACCTTATGGGATTTAGCTTTGCCCGGCGCTTCACCGCAAGTGAGGTGCCGGGCTTGCGCTAGTATGATGAGCTAGTAGTTTTCCAGCAATCATCCAACACATCAGGAGTTGCGTTGTTTTCTTTGATGGATATGTTCTTCGGTAGCTATGCGGGCGATCTTGCCATCGACCTCGGCACCGCAAATACGCTTGTCTCCGTGCGCGGCAAGGGCATCGTCATTCGCGAGCCCTCTGTTGTCGCCATCGACAAGAACGACGAGCGCATCCTCGCGGTCGGTATCGAGGCAAAGCGCATGCTCGGCCGTACGCCCGGCAACATCGTGGCCGTTCGTCCCCTGAAGGACGGCGTCATCGCCGACTTCGATGTTACCGAGGCCATGCTCCGCTACTTTATCGACAAGGCGTCTGAGAAGCGCTATCCGTGGACCCCGCGTCCGCGCGTTGTCGTCTGCGTTCCCTCCGGTGTCACGTCTGTCGAGAAGCGTGCCGTCTTTGAGGCTACGATCCAAGCCGGCGCTCGCCAGGCCTACCTGATCGAGGAGCCCATGGCTGCCGCTATCGGCGCCGACCTGCCCGTCGAGGAGCCCACCGGCTCTATGGTCATCGATATCGGCGGCGGTACCACCGAGGTCGCTGTTATCGCCATGGGCGGCATCGTCGTCTCGCAGTCCATCCGTATTGCCGGTGACGAGTTCGACCAGGCTATCCTCACGCACGTTCGCGATGCCTACAACCTGGCCATCGGCGAGCGTACGGCAGAGGACATCAAGATCAAGGTCGGCTCCGCCGTGCCGCTCAAGGACGAGCTCGACGTCGAGGTCAACGGCCGCGACGTGATCACCGGTCTGCCCAAGACCGTGCGCATCGAGAGCGAGGAGATTCGTCGCGCGCTCAACAAGCCGCTCGACGAGATGGCCAAGGCCGTCAAGGACGCCCTCGATGCCACGCCTCCCGATCTCGCCTCGGACCTTATGTACTACGGCATTTTGCTGACCGGTGGCGGCGCGCTGCTGCGCGGTCTCGACGTGCGCCTGCGCGATGAGACCGGCGTTTCGGTCAACGTCAGCCCCACAGCACTCGATAACGTCGTTAACGGCTGCGCCCGCGTGCTCGAGGCCAATGCGTTTGATGGCGGCTTCGTCCAGACCAATGCTTAATTTCCAAAAGGTGGATTCCATTTGGCACGATCTTCGGGTTTCTCCTCAAATCTGAATACCAAGCGACAATCAACGGGTATGCGCCCGTTGATTGTTTTCAGCCTGATTTCGGTGTTGCTGCTCACGTTTTACATCCGCGAGGGCGAGGCAGGACCGATTCATGCCGTGCGTTCGGGCGTAACGACGATTACCTCGCCGGTGCGCTTTGTGGGTTCGGCTGTGGCGGCCCCCTTCAATGCGATCGGCAACGTGTTCTCTAACCTTACGGCGTCGCAGGACACGCTTGACGAGCTTAAGAAGCAAAACGAGGAACTGACCTCTAAGGTTGCTGAGCTCTCCGAGGCTCAAAAGACCGCTGAGCGTCTGGAAGGGCTGGTCGGCCTGCAGTCGACCTACAACCTTAAATCGACCGCAGCTCGTATTGTCGGTGCCTCCGGCGATGCCTGGACCTCGACCGTTACCATCGACAAGGGCTCTGCCGACGGCCTTACCATCAACATGCCTGTGACGAGTTCGGCCGGTGTTATCGGCCAGATCATCGAGGTTTCGGCCAAGACCTCTACCGTGCGCCTGATTGGCGACGAGAACTCGGGCGTGTCCGCCATGGTGCAGGACACGCGCGCCCAGGGTATGCTGCAGGGTCAGGCTGACGGCACGCTGCGTCTTGAGTACGTGAGCGTCGACTCCGACGTTAAGGTTGGCGACATCATCGTGACCTCTGGCATCGGTGGCGTGTTCCCCAAGGGCCTTCCGCTTGGCACCGTCTCGTCGGTTGAGAAATCGGCAAACGACGTGTACTACACCATTGTGGTGCGCGCCCAGACGACGGCCGAGAACAACGAGGAAGTGCTGGTCATTACCTCGCTGACCGACGAACAGTCGGCCTCGGATGAGGACGTGAGCACGGCCAATAGCACGCCGCAGGGAACGTCGCGCGATGCTGCGACCAAGACGAAGGACGAGAGCTCGGATGACAGTTCCGACACGTCCGAGACGACCGATTCCGGCTCGAGCGAATAGGGGGCATGTCCATGGATCTACACGAGCAGGGGATGAGCTCCCGTACGTTTGTGATCGCCGCCATCGTGTGCGTGCTGCTGCAGGCAGGCCTGGCACCGCAGATCTCCATTGCGGGCGGTCGCGTCAACTTCATGATTATCCTGGTGTGCCTAAGCGTGTTCTCGGGCGACCCGACCCGTGCCGTCGTGTGCGGTTTTTGCAGCGGCTTGTTCTATGACCTGTCCGCTGCCGTGCCGGTGGGCGTTATGTCGCTCCTGCTGACCGTGGGTTCTTTTGCCCTGGTGCACGGCGCCGTCGGTCAGACGGGCGGTACCCCGAGTGCGCGCGGCGTCACTGTGGGCGCCTTTGCGCTCGTCATTAATGTGATCTACAGCATCATCTTGCTGTTTATGGGTTTGGAGACGAGCTTTGTCGTGGCGATCTTCGGCCATGCGCTGCCGTCCTCGATCCTGACGGGTCTGGTTGCCATTCCGTTTTTGATGTCCGGCGTCGTGCCGCAGTCCGGCTATGGATTCTCCGCACGTGGCGGACGCCAGGCGGGTATGCGCTTTAAGCCCAAGACCCGCAAGCTCAAATAGGGGAGGCCCGTAGATGTCTTCCCAGTTGACGGTTATTATCGCCGGTATCGTGCTGGTTGTGGCCATCGTGATCGCGCTGGTCATCATGCGTCGCGGCGATTCCCGTTTTACCTACGATACGCAGCATGGAACGGCCCCGCGCGCCACCGAGGGCGAGGGCAATACCGCGGCGACCGCCTTTAAGGGCCGCTTTTCCATCCTCACCACGGGTGTGGGCGCGATGTTTGCGGCGCTCGCCGTCAAGCTGTGGGGCATGCAGATGGTCTCGTCGGACTATTACGAGAAGCAGGCTAATAGCAATCAGACTCGCACCGTTACCACTCCCGCTGTGCGCGGCCGCATCCTCGACCGCAATGGCGTGGCGCTTGTCCAGAACCGTCCCTCACTTGCTGTCGTGGCCTACCGCGACCTTGCCGAGGATGAGGTTCTGGTTCGTCATCTTGCCAACGTGCTTGGAATGCCTTACGTGGCGGTCCTTCGCAATATTCAGGACAATACAGAGGGCGCTCAGAGCCTGCATACCATCGCGACGGACGTTCGTCGCTCCACGGTTGCCTATATTCAGGAGCATGCCGGCGAGTTCCCGGGCGTCAAGATTGCCGAGCGTACCGAGCGCCAGTATCCGTATGGCGAGACGGCATGCCATATCTTGGGCTATACCGGCACCATCACCTCCGAGCAGCTCGAGGCCCAGAATAAGAAAACCTCTGGCGATGATGATGCTTCTGCTGGCAAGATTACGTACCAGTCGGGCGATATCGTGGGCCAGGCGGGCGTTGAGAGTTACTACGAAAACCTGCTGCAGGGTATTCGTGGCGAGCAGACCGTCAAGGTCGATGCCTCGGGCAATGTGACCGGTCAGGCCGGCGCCGTGCCCGCGAAGGCCGGCTCCGACATTAAGCTCACGCTCGACCTTAAGATCCAACAGGCCTGCGAGACGGCGCTGGCGAGCGCTATCGAACTTGCCAAGACCACTGGCTACAGCAATGCCGGCAACGGCGCTGTGGTGTGCCTCGATCCCAACAATGGCGAGATCCTGGGCATGGCGAGCCAGCCCAAGTTCGATCCGTCCGTCTTTATCGGTGGTGTCTCAAATGACGTGTGGACCGAGCTCAATGATGACAAGGGTTCGCACCCGCTGCTCAACCGCGCCATTAGCGGACAGTACATGTCGGCTTCGACCATTAAGCCGCTCTCGGCGCTGGCCGGTCTTGAGTTTGGAACCTACACTTCGGGGCAGACGACCAACTGCACGGGCTATTGGACGGGTCTGGGCAAGTCGTGGGGCAAGTACTGCTGGCTGCATTCCGGCCACGGCACCATGACGCTGCAGTCGGGTATCGCCAACTCGTGCGACCCCGTCTTCTACGACATGGGCAAGGCGTTCTTTTATGACGAGCAACATCCCGAGGGCCTGCAGGAGGTCTTTCGTCGCTGGGGCCTAGGCAAGACCTGCGGTATCGATCTGCCAAGTGAGGGCGCGGGCCGTATTCCCGATGCCGAGTGGAAAGAGTCGTACTTCACCGACGCCTCTGCCGAGGACCGCAAGTGGAATGCCGGCGATATGACCAACATTGCCATCGGCCAGGGCGACATCCTGGTGACGCCCCTGCAGATGGCGTGCGCCTATATGGGTCTTGCCAACGGCGGCAAACAGTACGTGCCTCACGTGTTTTTGTCTGCCGTGTCGCGCGATGGCGACGGCGATGCCTATAAGTACAACGGCAAGGGCAAGAAGAAGCGTCTGGATGCCAAGATCAACAGCGATTCGGATTTGGCTCTAGTTCGCAACGGCATGCACGACGTGATTTACACGGCATCGACGTCCCTGGCGGCTCACTTTGGCACCCTGACGCCGCAGGTATACGGCAAGTCGGGCACGGGCGAGAAAAGTGGCGAGGACGAATACGCGTGGTTCTGCGCCTATGCGCCGGCCGATGACCCCAAGTATGTCATCGCTACTGTCCTGGAGCAGGGCGGCGGCGGCTCAGATACCGCGATGCATGTCGTGCGCGACGTGCTCGGCGTGATTTATGACGAGCCCGATACCTCTTCGGCCTCGGGCGATTCTTCGGTTCGATAGGAGGTTGCGATGGATTTTTCTCCGGCGGATCTGTTCCGTTCAACCAAGACCGGCTCTCGCAGCAGCCTGGACCGCGTCAACAAGCAACTTTCGGCCTCGCGCGGCACGTTTCGCCAAAAGGTGCATATCGGTGTGCTCGTGGCTACTGTGGCGCTCGTCGCCTACGGTGCCATCATCATCTGGTCGGC
>JAXJLC010000048.1:0-3126 GCA_036297365.1 Collinsella sp. | reverse complement strand
CACGTGCAGCCAAATCGTTTTGAGCAGCATTGCGCGCCGCCGACTCGGCAAGCTTGGCTTCGTCATCTTTGCGCTCCAGTTGCGCACGCAAATTGTCGATTTCTCGCTGAAGCTCGGCGTTCTCCTTTTGAGCGTCGGCACGGGCCTCAACCGCCGCGCGCTGACTTGCGCTCTCGCGCTCTGTGGCAGCGCCCTCGAGCTTGGCGCGCAGCTCGGCAAGCTCAGCGTCGCGCTTGGCAACCTCTTGTGCCAGCTTCTGCTCCGCAGTGTTCTTCTGCTCGGCAAGCTGAGCGTTGCGCTGAGACTCTGCCTTTTGCAAGGCAGCCGTCGAACGCGAGCGCTCAAGCTCCAGCGCCTGCTCGCCCTCGCGCTGGACTGCCCTCACACGCTCATCCAGATCGCGCGAAAACTCGGCATCGCGTACTTGCTTGACGATATCCGCATAGCCAGACGCATCGACCTTAAAGACTTCGCCACAATGCGGACACTTGATCTCATTCATAGCAGCTCCTCGATGGACGCAAATTTCAACCGCTTACACTCTACCGCGCCGCACGGACAAAAAAGGCGCCGTCACCATAATGGCAACGGCGCCAGAACCACCGAAAAGTTACCAGCTCCCTTTGTGGTGGTTCGAGAATTACAGTCCAAAGAAGCCAAGGATTTGATCTCGGCTTACGGGCTTGTACTCGTTGGCGTCGAGGCCGACATCGTAGCGAAAGACAGGGCGCTCGCGATCGCGGTTGCGCACGTTGGTGCGGTCTCCTCTGCTGTGGATATGCCCGTGTAGCATGATGGCGCCACGCGCCTTACCATTCCAGCTGAGCATGGGGTAATGACTCATCACCAGACGATGGCCCTTGGCATAGCCGGGAGTAATCTCCAGGTAATCGCGCACGTCTTCCCAAATCTGCGGTGCGTCGGGATCTTCCCAATCGACGTCATGGTTGCCCCGTATGAGCGTCACGTTTTGGCATTCGATACGCTCGCGCAGGCGCACAGCATCCGCCAGGGGCAAACGATAGGTAAAGTCACCCAGAATATAGAGGCGGTCATCCGCAGCCACGCACTCATTGATGGCATCGATGACCTTGCGATTCATCTCCTCGACCGAGCCAAACGGCCGATCCATGTCGTGCAAGATATTCGTATCGCCCAGGTGCAGGTCGGCGGTAAACCACATCATCGTTTATGCCCTCATTTCGCAACGTGTTCAACTCGTGCTAAGTATACAGACGCAGCGATGTGGCGGTTATCCAAAGAGCCCGCCGAACAGTCCGCGGCGGCGTTTGTCTTGCTTTTTCGAAGCGTCACCCTGGGCATTCTTGTCCTTTTGCTTTTTGCGATCCTGCTCCAACTCATCGTCATCGAGTAGCATATCCCACTCAAACGGATCGTCTGCCAGATCGAACTGGTCGTCGTCATCAAACATGGCAGTCCCCTTTACCGACTAGCGAGCATCCACCACGTAGAGTCCAACGCGCACCTGATGCCACGGGCTGCGTTCGGGAGCGACCTGTTGCACGCGGGCCTCAAATACGTCATCGTGGCCGTAATACATCATCAAGGACAGCGGGCCGACCTCGTTTCCCGGAACATAGCCAAGTTTGGTCTTGCCATAGTAGATTGCAACCGCCTCGGAGTCATGGGGATTATCGCGCTCGGCGCACAGCGTCAGTTTATCGCCCGCTTTAAGATCGCCTAGGACCAAAGCGCCGTCGGCATACTGAAATCCCGCAATATGAAACGACAGAAGAACACGTGAAGGCTCGTACATGGCAACTCCCCTAACGGCCGGATAAACCGGCGCTTAACCTTATTGAGAAGTCTACGAACTCGTGCGGACACAAATACATCCTGTCTGCGTCCTTCAATCGTTTGCCTCAACGCTTGCGCGACAGAACGCTTGCAGATAAGATAGGAACACGGATGGTACCCGTTGCCGCGGGTCTTGCCAACTCCGATACACGTTTTCATCGTGAGAAGTGGCCGTCTTCGCTTACGCGGGGGCGGCTATTTCATTCGGCCGATAAACAGACCGAGTTCGATAGCCGCAATCAACAACGCCAATAACGAAATAACATCGCTTACGTTCATACCAAATCCCTTCTAAAGGGAGTTGGCCCATCCGTGCTCCATAACAGTAGTCTAACGCAAAATGCAGGTAATAGGAACACTTGTTCGTATTACCTGCGCCCTTTTCTAATGCACAAACATGCGCACGAACTTGTGCTTCCAGCTTGCGTAGGGCGCATACCGAAACGGCACGTCCAGCCAAGTTGCCTTGTTCACGATACTCTTCTTGTGGCTAAACGTATCGAAGCTCTCGCGTCCATGGTACTGCCCCATACCGCTCGCGCCCATGCCGCCAAAGCCCATATGGCTCGTAGCCAAGTGCATGATCGTGTCGTTGACACAGCCACCGCCAAAGGGCACGTAACGCACGAAGCGCTGCTGAACTGCGCGATCCTGACTAAAGATATACAGGGCCAGCGGCGTCGGACGATCCGTAATAAACGCTTCGGCCTCGTCTAGGCTCTCAAACGTCAGCACCGGCAAGATGGGACCGAAGATCTCCTCCTGTATCACGGCGTCATCGGGGGTCACGCCGTCTAGGATCGTCGGCTCAATCTTGAGCGACGACTCGCGCGCCGTGCCTCCCAGCACGACCTTATCGGGATCGATCAGCCCGCGCACGCGCGCAAAATGCTTAGCATTGACGATATGCCCGTAATCCTCGTTATCGAGCGGATGCTCGCCAAACATACGGCGGACCTCTTCCTTGATGAGGCCCAGCAGCTCGTCGTGCACGCGCGTATCGACCAGCAGGTAGTCGGGCGCCACGCAGGTCTGCCCTACGTTGAGCCATTTGCCAAAGGCGATACGCCGTGCCGCGACCTTCAAGTTTGCCGTCGCATCCACGATGCAGGGGCTCTTGCCGCCCAGCTCAAGCGTCACGGGCGTGAGGTTTTTACTCGCGCGCTCCATGACGAGCTTGCCGACCGGAACGCTACCGGTAAAGAAGATCTTGTCCCAGCACTCATCGAGCAACGCTTCGTTCTCGGCGCGCCCGCCCTCGACAACCGTCACCAGGCGCGGATCAAATGCCTCTTCACAGATTTGCTT
>JAXJLC010000047.1:0-7244 GCA_036297365.1 Collinsella sp. | reverse complement strand
GAGCAACATGGAAGAAAAATGTCCGGCCGAAAGCTTGAACTTCTCGGAGAAGGAGTAGATCTCGCCATCGACAAACGTGCGCCAACCCTCGATCTTAGTGGCCGAGACACCAATGCGCTCGAGCCAATTGATGATGCAATGGGCGACGCGCGTGACGGTCTTAGGCATGAGCGCGACGGCGAAGATGCCAAGCAAGATGCAGCAGTGTCCACCAAAACTAAAGACGCACAGCAGCGTCATGTCGCCATAGCGCTCGGCAAAAAAAGGCATGCGAGCAAGCAGTAGGATAGCGCCCCAGGCAACGAGGCCAAACTGGTACACGATAAAGCGCGTGAACTGCGTGGCGCCAGCCTCGCCGACATTTTGGCCCGCCTTGGTCAGGCGGTAGATCTGGGCGGGAGTCGAGCCCATCATCATGGGCGTCAGGTTGCCAAAGAAAATGCCACTCGCCTCGACCGAGATCAGGTCGCGGATGCCGACGGGCGAATATGGGTCGAGCCAGACGGCGATCGCATAGGCCACAATGCCAAAGAACAGATACATGAACATGCAGAGGCACGCGACAACGAGCCATGGCGCCTGGACGCTCGACATAGCGGCCCAGAACTGCCCCATCTGCCCGGTTACCACCAGATAGACGATATAACCCACCAGCACGACGCCGATAAAGATGGCGCCGCGCCGTGCGCTCTTATTGTCATCTCCGCCCGAGGCCTCAACCTCGACCTGGGGCTTAGACGTATGCTGAGAGGACTCCGTCATGAGACTCCTTCTAACAGTCAAAATATCTTGGATATTGTACCCGTAAGGGCCATAGGCAGAACGCAAAGCTCTGGTTCAAACGGGAATTGCAGACGGTTGTTTGAAAATAAAAAACCCGACCTTCCATAGGAAGGCCGGGTATCAGATGCGTGGTAGCCCGTACCAGATTCGAACTGGTGATCTCCGCCTTGAGAGGGCGGCGTCCTAAACCGCTAGACGAACGGGCCATAAGCCTCAGCAGAAAAGAAGTGGTAGCCCGTACCAGATTCGAACTGGTGATCTCCGCCTTGAGAGGGCGGCGTCCTAAACCGCTAGACGAACGGGCCACATGACATCTGCACTGCCGTGCTGCGAGGAAATATATTACGGGACAAAAAACGTCAGCGCAAGAAGAAATTCCAAATTGCCCAAATTTTGTCGGCAGGTTATGGAACACGCAGGTAAACTGGGTAGCTAATTCAAGTTGAGATGGACCAAAAGAGCTTCGCGCTCGTTGGGAATGTTGTCTTCGATCACGGCGTCGAGGGCGGAGTTGAGAAGCTGACCCAGTTCCGGCCCGGGCTTGACTCCGGCACGGATCAGGTCGCCGCCGTTGATGGCGAGCATCTTGAGCGTATGGGGCTCCCCTGCCTTCAGCAGCTCGTGCGCCAGCGCGCGCATCTCCTCAATCGTCTCAACGTAATAGAAGCACGATGGGGCCTTGCCAAGCGTGTCAGCACGCTTGAGGTCCATGAGCTCGTCAATCAGGCGGGCCGTGTCGACGCCCTCACCCGAAAGCGCGCGCATCATATTGAGCAGGCAGGAGCGCTCGGGGCGCAGCGGCTTATCGTGATATTTGATGAGCAGGCAAACGTCGCGCACCAGGTCGTGCGAGAGTGCCAGGCGATCCATAATGACGCGCGCTTTCTTGGCGCCGAGCTCGGGATGACCGTAGAAGTGTCCGCTGCCGGCGTGATCGACCGTAAAGCACTCGGGCTTGGAGACATCGTGCAAAAACGCCGCCCACATAAGGCTCGACGATGGCGCGACGCCGTCGCACAGCGCCAGCTCCCCTGCCACCGTCAGCACACGGGCGATATGCTCGTAGACGTTAAACGCATGATAGACACTTCGCTGATCAAACCCGCGACCCGCTGCCAACTCGGGCACAGCGGCGCAGATGAGCTCAGGGTAGCGCAACATGGCGTCTCCCCCGTGACCGGTCGAAAGAATGCCCTCGAGCTCAATACCCACACGCTCGCGCGCTACGGCATCGAGCAGCGGCGCGCACTCGGCAAGCGCACGCTTGGTCTCGGGCTCAATCATAAAGTCCAGGCGGCAGGCAAAGCGCACCGCGCGCAGCATGCGCAGGGCGTCCTCGTTAAAGCGACGCTTGGGATCGCCGACAGCGCGAATCAGCTTGCGCTCCAAGTCACCCTGGCCGTCGTAGCGGTCAACAAGCCCGCGCTCGGGATGCCAGGCCATGGCGTTGACGGTAAAGTCGCGGCGCGCCAGATCGTCCTCGAGCGAGGCGGCGCGCTCGACGCTCTGAGGATGGCGCCCATCGGTATAGAAGCCATCCAGACGGTACGTGGTGACCTCGATACGCTCGCCATCGGAAATAGCCGTGATTCCGCCAAATTTAATGCCCGACTCCACAACCACGATGCCGGCGGCCTCGAGCGCCGCCTTGGACTCCTGCCACAGGCCGCTACAGCACATATCAACATCGTGGCTGGGGCACCCCATCAGGGCGTCGCGCACCCAACCGCCCACGTACCAAGCCTCAAGACCAGCCGCCTCAAGCGCGCGCAGGACGCGTAGGGACGCATCGGACGGTTGCGTACCGTTGAGCGAAACATTGCACATGCCTATGGCCTCCTGCACTTGTGAGCGTTAATCGATGGTTCTCAAGAAGTCTAACAAGAAACGAGAAAGCGCGCACACGCAATCGCGTCGTTGATTAGATAAAACGAGACAGCAGACACCACATATGTTCAGCGCGCAAAAAACACCCGCCTTGGTAATCCAAAGCGGGTGTTCGGCAACGATGTATCGATGCGGCTAGCAGACCTGGCGAACCTCGATGTGCTTCTTATATTCGTCCACCTTGGCAAAATCGCCCAAACCGGGGCACTCGACCACGTTGGCACCGGTGGCCATCGACAGGCGCAGGGCGTCCTCGACGCGCTCGGGGGCGTCATGCCACACGGACAGGAAGGCAGCGAGCGAGGAATCGCCGGCACACACCGTCGACAGCAGCTTGACGTCGAAAGTGCGGTTCGCAAACCAGATGTGCTCGCCGTTAGAGAAGTACGCACCGGCGCCGCCAAGAGTCAGCAGCACATTCTTGGCGCCCTTGGCATGAAGCTCAGCCATAGCGCCCTTGACGGACTCATCGTCGCCACCGCTCACCTTAATGCCAAAGATATCGAGCAACTCGTCGTCATTAGGCTTGATCAGCAGCGGCTCCATGGCAATGAGATCTGCCAGCTGATGGCTCGAAATGTCGAGAACGAACTCGGCACCCTTGGCCTTGACGCGGCGCAGAACCTCGGCCAGGAAGCCCTCGGAAGTGTTGGGAGGCAGCGAGCCGCTGATTACCAGGCAGGTCATGTCATCGAGCGAATCGATGAGCTCAAACATCTCCTGCTCATTGGCCTCGTTGATGGCGGCACCGGCGTTGACCATGTTGTACTCGGTGTCGGGGCCGGCATTGAGGAACACGTTGACGCGCGTGATGCCGTCGGTCCACACGGGCTTGACGGGCACGCCCAGGGCCTCGGCGCCCTTGACGATGAACTCACCCGAGAAGCCAGCGAAGAAACCCAGGATCGTGGTGTCGACACCGTAGTGGTCAAGCGTAAACGAGACGTTGAGGCCCTTGCCGTTGGGCGTGTAGACGGCGTTGCGGGTACGCGTGACGGTGTTGGCAGCAAGGCCGTCGCAGGCGATGTTGTAGTCAATGGCGGGATTTGCAGTGAGCGTGTAAATCATGAATGTTCCTTTCACGAAGCAACGTGTTAATGAAAGTATATTCCACGCATAGACAAAAGGCTAGGACAACTCGGTGAACGGTGTGGAAGCGATGAAGTACGGCGGGACACGTCTCCCCCATGGCGGAACAAAAAAGGCGCCCCGGCCGAAACCGGGGCGCCGCATGCGCACGAATATGTCGCGTTTCGATTACTGACGATCGAGCTTGCGGACAGCAACGCGCTTGCTGTACTCATCGACGTGACCGAAGTCGCCGATGCCGACGGATTCGGCAACGTTGGCGCCGGTGGCCATAGCGAGCTTCATGGCCTCCTCGACGTTGTCGCGATCCCTGTACCACTTGTGCAGGAACGCAGCAAGGGTGCAGTCGCCGGCGCAGACGGAAGAAACCAGCTTGATGTTGAACTCACGCTTGGCGTACCAGATGTCCTCGCCGTTGGAGAAGTAAGCGTCGCCGCGGCTACCACGGGTGAGCAGCACGTTCTGAACGCCAGCGTCGTGAGCCATCTTCATGGCGACGCGAACCTCGTCGTCGGTGTCGACCGGCACGCCGAAGATGGCCTTCATCTCGTGATGGTTCGGCTTGATGAGCAGCGGCTTCTTGTGAGCGAGCTCCTTGAGCTTGTCGGAGGACAGGTCCAAGACGACGTCGGCGCCACGAGCCTGAGCGTGCTCCATGACCTGAGCCAGGAAGTCGGGCGTAGCTTTGGGAGGAACGGAGCCGGAAACGATCAGGCACTCAAGATCACCCGCGGTATCCAGGATGTTGTAGAGCTCCTCCTGGTGCTGCGGCGTAATAGGAGCACCCGGGTTCAGGATGCCGTACTCGTGCTGGCCATCGTTGACGTAGGTGTTAATGCGCGTGATACCGTCGGTCCAGACCGGGCGGCAGAGGCAACCCAGGTTCATGACCTCCTCGACGATGAACTTGCCCGTGAAGCCGGCGAAGAAGCCGAGCGCGACGGTGTCGACGCCCATCTTCTTAAAGGCGAAGGACACGTCGAGGCCCTTGCCGTTAGCCGTGTAGCTGGCCGAGCCGGTGCGGACGTTCTCGTCGGGCTCGAGCGGAGAGCTCGAAACCGTCATGTCGACAGCCGGGTTAGCGGTTAGCGTGTAGAACATTTACAGTACCCCCTGTATATGTGAGGGCCGCGTGGCCGGCCCATTCCAACCACGCGGTTACCTCTGATACCAAATTAGCGAGCTGCGGACTCGAGCAGTGCCTTGACCTCGGCGGCAGTGTTGCAGGCGAGCGCCTTCTCGGCGAGCTCGTCGCACTCGGCCTTGGTCCACTGGCTGATGGTCTTGCGGGCGCGCAGGATCGACGGAGCGCTCATCGAGAACTCCTCCAGGCCCCAGCTGATCAGCAGCGGCTCGAGCAGCGGATCGGCAGCGGCCTCGCCGCACATACCGACCATGATGCCGGCCTTCACGCCGCTCTCGATGATGTTCTTGAGCGAGCGGAGCACGGCGGGATAGTACACCTGGTACAGGTTGGAGATGGTGTCGTTACCACGGTCGGCGCACATGGTGTAGCCGATCAGGTCGTTGGTGCCGATGGAGAAGAAGTCGGCAACCTCGGCAAGACGGTCTGCGAGCAGCGAAGCGGCGGGCGTCTCGACCATGATGCCGACCTCGATGTTCTCGTTGAACTTGCGACCCTCTTCGGTCAGCTCGGCCTTGCACTGCTCGACGAGCTCCTTGACAGCCAAGACCTCCTCGACGCAGGTGACGAGCGGGATCATGATCTTGACGTCACCGAAGGCGCTAGCGCGCAGCAGAGCGCGGAGCTGGACCTTGTACTGGTCGGGATTGGCCAGGCAGTAACGCACGGCGCGGAAGCCCATGAAGGGGTTATCTTCCTTGACCATGTGCAGATACGGAATCTCCTTGTCGCCACCCACATCGAGCGTGCGGATGATGACCGGAGCACCCTTGAGCGCGCTGGCGACCTTACGGTAGGCGTTGAACTGCTCCTCCTCGGAAGGAAGCTCGGCAGAGTCCATGAACAGGAACTCGGAGCGGAACAGACCGATAGCCTCGGCATCGTGATCGAGCGCGTTGGGCACGTCATCGGGGTTACCGATGTTGCAGGCGATGATCTTCTTGATGCCATCGGCAGTCACGGACGGCTTGCCACGGAAGGCCTCGAGGGCCGCCTTCTCGGCAGCGAAGGCCTCGGCCTTGGCGGTGTAGGCAGCGAGCGTCTCCTCGTCGGGATCGGCCTCGACGATACCCTTGCCACCGTCGACGACAACGGTCATACCGTTGCGCAGCGCGGTGCAGCTGTTGGAAACCGAAAGGACAGCCGGGATCTCGAGGGCACGCGCGATGATCGCGGAGTGCGACGTGCGGCCACCGGTCTCGGTGACGATACCGGCAACGTGGGCCTTATCGATCGTGGCGGTCATGGACGGCGTGAGGTCATGCACGACAACGACGGTGTTCTCGGGCAGGACGGAGAGGTCGACGACCTCCTTGCCCAGCAGCTCGGCCAGAATACCGGTGCGGATGTCGGCGATGTCGGCCGCGCGCAGACGGAACATCTCGTCGTCCATGGACAGGAACATGTTCTCGAACATGGTCGAGGTGTCCATGAGCGCCTGCTCGGCGCAGGTACCGCCGTCAATGGCGGCGTTGATGGCGTCGGTCATGCCCGGGTCCTGAGCCAGGACAATGTGTCCGCTCATGATCTCGGCCTCGGCCTCGCCCACCGTCTCCTTCATGTGGTCGGCCTGAGCCTGGGTCTTCTCGCAGAAAACCGAAAGAGCGGACTGATAGCGCTCCTTCTCTGCTGCCGAATCAGCAACCTCGTGCGGCTCAAACGTCAAGTCGGGATCGACGGCAACCATGACGGTGCCGATACCGATGCCCTCGGAAGCGTTGACTCCCTGATACATTCCCATTCCTCTCTCCGTGTCATGTGATAAAGCGTTTTGCCATATCCATGACAAAAGAGCGCAGCTACCTTACAACAGGTCACTGCGCCCACAAATATGAACTTAGTTGTTCAACATGCGACCCGTTTGAGTTCTACTCGCCAAGACCGCTCTTGATGAGCTCGATGGCAGCAGCCAGAGCCTCGGCCTCGTCAGCGCCGTCGCACTTGACCTCGACCTCGGTGCCGCAGGGGATACCAGCAGCCATGAGAGCCATCGGGGACTTGCCGTTGACCTCCTTCTCGGGGGTAACGACCGTCACGTCACAGGCATACTTGCCCATGGTGGAGGCGAACAGACCAGCCGGACGCATGTGCAGACCCTGAGGATTAACGAGGGTAGCCTTCTCAGAAACCATAGTTGACTCCTTTTTGTGTTTAACCCCTGTCATGCATGTGGCAGGAGTCAGATTCACGACGTTGTTTATATTAACTCACATCAAACGGTTTTTCATTGTGTTTCAGACGAATTATTGGACAGATGTGTTTGTCGTCCGCTTGCTCGCCGGGCGGGGCGATTAAGTTTGCTGCTCTACAGTCCTGCGCAAGACGGAAAGCACATTAAGTG
>JAXJLC010000046.1:0-3432 GCA_036297365.1 Collinsella sp. | reverse complement strand
CCTAAGAGCAAACCACCCCTTTTAGGGGTGGTTTTGATTTGCCGTGGTCCCGGGGCGCACGGCCTTTGTGGAACATCGCCGGGGCGTCGCGCGCTGCGAGAACCCTGCGCCTAGATCTCGGCCTCCGCATGGCCTCGCTGCGCCTCGGGCAGCTCCCCGTAGAGCGGATGGTCTTCGATCCTAAAGCGCTCGACCTGTTCGGGAGTGCGACCGCGTACAAAGAGCCACGAGCGATCGATCGGCGTCGCCATGAGCGTGCTGGGCAGCGCGTCGGCGCGGTCGGAAAACACCCGGGCACTCTCGGGATCCTGGAACGCCAGCACCAGATGCGTGTCGCAGTTGCCCATGATGGAGCGTGCGCGTGCCTCGCCATATAGCGCATCGAGCTGGTTGGTCGACTGCAGCAGCAGCGTTGCCCAGATGTTGCGGCTTCGGATAATCGAGAGCACGTTGTCGATCTGGGGGATCTGCAGATTTGCGAAGTCATCGAGCATAAAGCGCACGGGCACGGGCAGGCTGCCGTCGGGCTGCCTATCGGCCTCACGAATGAGGCCCATAAACGCCTGCGAAATAAAGAGGCCGGTCAGCGGATCGAGATTGCGGTCAATATCGCTCACGGTTACAAACAGGGCGCAGGGGGTGTGTCCCATGGAAGCGAAGTCCACCTGATGGCACTCACGATAGAGCTGTGCCGCACCGTCGAATCCCAGACACATGACCTTTTCGGCAAGGATGCCGACGATGCTCGCGTGCATGCGCTCGGCATTTTGCGTAATGGCGTAGCGCCGCCATAGCGAGAGGGCATAGCTTTGGGGGTCGGTCGTGATCAGGTCGTCAAACAATCGACCCGTGGCACCGTCCTGCAGGTGCTCGATCAGCTTGATGACCGAGCTGATCGTCTGCTCGTCGGCGGGTAGCTGTTCGGTGACGTAGGCGATAAGACACGACAGCAGGTTTGCCGCCGCATGATCCCAAAAAGGCTGGTTGTTGTCCTCGATGGGGCAGATGGCCTTTGCCACCGAGAGGATGTCCTGCTGGTTGGGCCTGCCGTCCGCCTTGCGGCGAATGTGCCTCAGGGGGTTGTAACCGCAGCGCTCGATGCCGGGCGCAAGGGCCGGGACGGTGTTGAGGTCGGCGAAGTTGAGACATTGCACGCGGTAACCGTGGGCTGCCAGCACGGGTCCCACTTCGCGACAGAGCGTGCCTTTGGTGTCGAGCACGATGTAGCTTGCGTTCATTTGCAGCAGGTTGGGCTTGAGGACGTTTCGGGTCTTGCCGGCTCCCGAGGGGCCGATCACAAGTGCGTTGTTGTTGAGTCCCGTTTGGCGGGTGTCGCAGGAAAGCGTTCGATCCTTGGCGAGGATGGTGGACGATGCGGACTCAGATGCGGCGAGGCGGCTGGTGAGGTTAGACATGGGCGACCTCCTTGGTGGTCGAGAGGATTTCGTGGGCAAAGCCGAGCTCGACGGCGCGCTCGGCCGAAAGGTAGGTGTCTTTTGCAGTGAGGGACTGGATGCGCTTGGGCGTGAGGCCGCTGCGGTCCGAGAGGATTTGCGTGAGGGTCTTGCGGGTCTGCATGAGACGCCGGCTGGTTTCCTGCAGCGCAAGTGCCGAGCCGCCTGCCCCCTGGGGGATCAGCGGGTCGTGAATCATGAGCTCTGCATGGGGCGCCATACGGCGATCGTCGCCGCCCATAAAAATCACGGCGCCCATGGACGCGGCGAATTCCAGGCAGACGGTGCGGATGGGGCACGATGCGAGGCGCATGGCGTCATAGATCGCAAGACCCGATCGCACGCTTCCGCCGGCGCTGGCGACAAATATGGTGATGGGGCGGCTGGGGTCGGTGGCATCGAGCAGGCGGATCTGCTGGCATAGGTCGTGGGCCATCGGGGTTTCGATGTTTCCCATGACGGAGAGCTCGCGACGGGCGAGCATCTCATCGTAAATGCTGGTGAGCGTGATACCTCGGGCGGATTCACGCATGGTGAGGGGGCTGATGATGGGGGAATGATTGGTGTCCATGAGGACTCCTTTCTGTTGGTTGTGTTGTGGAATAGGATTGTTGCCCGCGGAGGGGCTGGCGGGCTACAGGGTTCGTCCGAGCCTGAGATCGAGCTCGGTTGTGGGGCAGACTGCCTGTTCGTGCGGCTCGCAAGCGCCAAGGGCTCCAAAGCGATGGAGCGTTGCGGCGGGCGTGGTGTAGGCGAGTCGCAGCTGATGCTCGACAGGGGCACATCCGTCATTTTTGTAATGAGCCGCGTAGTACTGCGCGATGCTGGCGTTCATCTCGCTGCCATTGCGATGGCGCTCAAACTGGCGTCTGCAGGTCTCGATGATCTTTGCTACCGACTTGGGTGCCGTCGCGGGAACAAGGGCGAGATAGCCCTCAAATAGCTCGTTGATGCTCAGGAGGCACAGCAGGTCGATCAGCGTCCTTATGGCTGCTCCCTCGGCAGAAAAGTGCGCGGTCATGCGGTTATATCGGTTGCGGTCGACGATGGCCGCATGGGGTCTTGGAGTTTTCTGCCCCGTGGTCCCGGGCTTTTGCCGCGCCTGTGTATTGAGCTCGACGTTGCAGCGCTTGAGGCCGTCCAACGGAAGGAACAGTGCGGTGCGCAGGGTGTTCCGCTTGCTTTCGAGTTCATGACGCTCGTCGGGTTCCCATTCGAGCTTGAGTTTCGTGTCGAACGCCGTAAGCATATGGGCTAGGCAGCCTACGGTAAGAACGTACGAATCGTTGTCGCGTTTTGGGGCATAGGGGTCTGTCAGCTTGCGAATGTCGGGGTCGCCCATGATCTTTGTGCAGCGCTTCAGCAGTTGAGGGTGGTCGGCCAAGATCGTCGCGAGCGGTAGCGACGCGTAGTTCTTGATGGTCGCGGCGGCAAAGGCAGCGTCATATTCGTTTGCATATGCTCGCTCAATGCGGGCATCCAGAATGCTTTTCTTATCGCCGTCTTCAGCGTGGTGGTTTGTCATAGCTTCTCCAATCGGTTGATGTTCGTGCTGTTTGTTGATGTGTTGGTTGTCGTGAGTGATGTGCTTGCCGTGGGTGATGTGCTGACGTTGGGGTGCTATGCGGTTTTCAATGAGCCCGTGAGGCAGTTGCTGCAGGGGCGGGATGGAACGGCCCATGCAAGGCGGAAGGCATCGTGCTCAAAATCGAGACAGCAATGCCCTGGGTGCCTCACATGTGGCAGTTACCTCATTAAGTTGTCATTGCGTTTGGGGTTGTACTTTGCCGATCTTCCTTCTCTTACACGCTAAAACTCAAACTTCATATGCTCGATCTACTTAAAACCGCAACGGCGGCCTTTTATCAACTTATATGTCGGAACGCGTCTTTGCAAGTACTTTTTTGCGTTTGTTTCAAATGCCTTGATTATCGACTTCATCCGAACACCTCCCACATTCATCCGTACATGTACGGAT
>JAXJLC010000045.1:0-2344 GCA_036297365.1 Collinsella sp. | reverse complement strand
GTCCCAGGCGGGTTTTACCCCGCAGGAGATGATCGACGCCAATGTTGCCGTGAGCCGCGGGCGCGGGCAGCTTGCCGACCGCTTCTACGACCGTGTGATGTTCCCCATCTTTGACGAGCAGGGTCACAACATTGCCTTTGGCGGTCGCATTATGGGCGACGGCCAGCCTAAGTACCTCAACACCGCCGAGACGAGCGTGTTTCATAAAAAGCGAAACCTCTACGGTTTTAATTGGGCCAAGGAGTTTATCGTCGCGCAGGATACCGCCATCGTGGTGGAGGGCTATACCGATTGCATCGCCTGCTGGGAGGCGGGGATTAAAAACGTTGTCGCCACGCTGGGCACCGCGCTCACGGAGCATCATGTAAAGACGCTCACCCGCTTTGCCAAGCGCATCGTGTATATGTTCGATGGCGATGCCGCGGGCCAGAAGGCCGCCCGCCGCGCGATTCAGTTTATCGAGCAGGATTCGATGGACCTGCGCTGCGTGGTACTGCCCGACGGCAACGACCCTATGGAGTTTATTACGGCGCACGGCGGCCAGGAGCTGCAGGCGCGCATCGACGCGGCCGAGCCGCTCATGGACTTTGTCTACCGTTCGCTGCAGGAGTCGAGCGACATCACCACGCCGGGCGGTCGCGCCAAGGCGCTCGAGGATGCGCTGACGCTCATCTATCCGCTGCGCGATAGCTATATGATCGACACGTACTTTATCCAGATTGCCGACCTGCTGGGTTTGGATCTGGAGACCGTGCGCGCGAGCTCGGGCCGTGTGTTTCGCGATGTCGCCAAGCGCGAGGATGCGGAACGACGTCGTGAGCAGAACTATGAGCGCCAGCGGGCACAGGCTGAGCGGTCCGGTAGCGCGGGCGGTCGGGCGTCGGGTTCTCGCGATGCCGGTCGCGGTGCTTGGGCATCGGGCGCGACGCCGCCGGTGTCCGCGCCGGTCGAAGAAGAGCCGTACGACTACGTCCCGCTCGATGCCTACGATGCCGCGCCCGTGGAGGTTGTCGACGACCTGCCGCCGATCGATGTGCCTGATGGTATGGGCTCTGTTCCTGTGCCTGATGGTTCGGACGCACCGGCTACGGCGGCGCCGATGGTTCTTACCGATCTTGAACGCAAGTCCTTGGCGGGGGAGCGTGAACTGCTGACCATGCTCACGAGCTACCCCGACCTGTTCCGCACGTATGCCGATCGCATCTGCTCCATCGAGTGGGTTGACCCACGTCACGAGTCCATCGCATGGGCCGTTCTGGCAACGCCACCGGGAACCGATCCTGCAGCCTGCATGGATGCGGCGCGCTCGGTGTGTCCCGAGGCGGCAACGCTTGTGAGTGCCGGGCGCATCTCGGCGACGAGCAAGCACCCCACCGAGACGAACATCGTGTTTATGCTCGATACGCTTGAGCTCTACACCATCAAACGCCGCATGCGTGCCGCACAGGCCAAGCTGCGCCAGGACCGTTCGCTCGATGATGAGGCCCGTCGCGCGCTAACCATGCAGGCCGCGCAGGATTCGCAGCGTCAGCGCGAACTGCAAAAGTCAATCGGCGGCGTGGCGGATCCGTTCCGTTTGATTGGCCTGGAGGCCGCAGGCACCGAACAAGCCTAGATGTTGTGGTCAACCAGCGTATTCTCGCCTATATCCAGCCCTCTTTTTGGGTATAGACGTCAATGTGTGTGCTAAAGTATTGAGTCCTGTGGACTATGAAGGGAGAATCTGTGCCAAAAAAGACTGAGAGCACGGGTACTGGGCTGGAATCCTACGTTGCAAAGCTTATGGGCAACGGCTCAAACAGGACTTCGGTAACCGAGGACGAGATTCAGGTCGCCCTGAAGGATATCGATGTTTCTGACGAGCAGCTCACCGCGGTGTATTCCGCGCTGCGCAACAGCGGCATCCAGATTATCTCCGCGAGCGGTAACGACGACGCCCCCATGGACGTCGACGATGACGATAACGATACCGATACCGACGATTTCGATGACGACGACGAGCACGATTCCGGCTCGCTCGACGATCACGAGCTCAAGATGGCCCGTCAGGCCGACGCCGAGATGGGTTCTTCCAAGAGCAAGAAGAAGCGCACCGTGCGCACGTCCCGTTCACGCTCCCGCGTGCGCGGCATCGATGCCTCCACGGTGATGCTGACCGGCGACCCGGTCCGTATGTACCTCAAGGAGATCGGCAAGGTCGACCTGCTGACCGCCTCCGAAGAGGTCGATCTGGCCATGAAGATTGAGGCCGGTCTTGAGGCCACCGAGAAGCTCGAGGCTGCCGAGGCAGGCGAGCTCGAGCTCACGCGTACCGAAATGCGTCGTCTTACGCGCATTGAGAACG
>JAXJLC010000044.1:0-2372 GCA_036297365.1 Collinsella sp. | reverse complement strand
CATTTGAGGAACCAAGGGATAGTGTCCTTTCTTCGAAATACTTGGGTGAAAAGGAGCTCAAGGTTCTTTCGTGTCCAGCGGGTCATCAATCTGTGGGTGCTATGACCGTTCGTGAGTTGCTGGGCGGCAGGCTCGCTGTTCCCATTAATTTGTCACCCTGTCTCAATGCAATCAACCAATGTCCCGAGGCTCAGCTGGTTAATTTCCGCTTCCGCGACGTCGAATACGAAAACAGGGCGCAGACTGAGTTTCTTCAAGCCGGGGGATTGATATTGAGTTTTTCTGGCTCTTCTCTCGCAACAGATGGACTGGAAGTGAGCGAGTGCTCCATTGAAGGCTCGCATGACGTGGCCTTGCCCATCTATTTTTGCTATCGACAAAATGCCTGGACCGATCGACACCAGACGGTATTTCTTCACCTATTGCGTCATCTCGCTTCGTGAGGCCATTTGGCCTCGTGGCGTCAAGTGAATGTTGACGCCTTGTAACACATGACTGACGGCTTTGCCCTCATGCTTTTCCAAGATTTCGGTTTGGGCTATTGGCTCTTGGAGGGCGGAGCATGAAAAACCGTACGGTTTTGCTTTATATGACGTTCGTTTTTCTGTCGAACTTCAGCACCATTTTGTATTTTCTGACGGTTTACCTTGAATTCGTCGGATTCTCGATGGTGGCGATTTCTAGCATGATGATTGCATACCAAGTGAGTAAGTTCATTCTTGAGGTTCCTACTGGTTATATTGCTGACAGGTTTGGACGAAAGACAAGCGGTCTCGTTGGCGTCGTGGGAATGCTTGGATACTACGCCGCCCTACTTTTCGCCCGTTCTCCTCTGCTTTTAATCGGCGCGTTTGCTCTCAAAGGATTTGCAGTTGCATGTGTGAGCGGATCCATAGAAGCGATCTACATTGACAGCGTCTCTCAGGACCAGCTCGTAAGACTTAATGTCGTTGAGCGATTTGTTTTCTATGCCTCTTATGCCATCTCCGCTTGCGTGGGCGGTTTCATTTCGTCCGCTGGCGCGTATCTCATTGGGCTTTCGGTCGATATCATCACAATGGTGCTGACATTGGTTGTCGTTGTCTGTATTCCTGAGGCGAGAAGAGAGGGCGCTGCGGTGACACCTGGGCATGGAATGAGCCCGAAGATGATCGGTGCCGCTATTGCGCGTAACGGCATTCTTCGTTCAGCGTTCATCATGGACTGCTCTCAGGCATTTGCTTTTGTCGCCCTGGAAGACTTTTTCTCACTGCTGCTTGCGGGTCGCGGAATGAATGCCGTCGCTTCGGGTGTGACCATTGCGGTCCAGCTCCTTGCCTCGGCTTCCATGGGGCTTATTGTGCCGAGTGTGATTGCTCATGTCGACAAGGGCCGTTTTGCGCGTATTTGCGGCATCGTGCGCCTTTTCCTGACTGCTCTGTTTTTGATTCCCTTTACTCCGGTCTATTTGCTGCCCGTGTTCTATGTACTGCAGACGGTTGCTTACTCGTTATTTGCTCCAATTAAATACTCAATTTTTCAAAATGCTGTCGATTCTTCGATGCGCTGTTCACTGATTTCGGTCCAAAGCCAGATGGTGGCGGTGGGTGCCATCCTTTTCTATCTGTTCAATGCTGTGTTGAGCAGCATCGCGGGTATTCGAGTCATATTGCTTGTAGCGCTCGGGATATCTTCTTTGGTGTATATCCCCGCGCTATTTCGTCTTACAAGTCAAAGGCCGTGAGTATTTGGGCACCGATAACTTATATATCAACGCAATAAACCCGAGCGCGAGGGCGTTTGGGTTTATTATTGAAGCGTATGTAACCTGGCGGCGCCACACCGCCTGTTAGTAGGGAGACACATGAACGTTCTGGTCGTCAACGCAGGATCTTCGACCCTTAAGTATCAGGTCATCGATACCAAGTCCCACAAGGTGTCCGCAAAGGGCTCCTGCGAGCGCGTCTGCTTTACCGGCGGTACCTTCACCCATGCTGCCAACGGTTCCAAGAAGGTGACCGAGAACATCGAGTTCCCCGACCACAAGGTCGCCATCGAGGTCGTCCTGAAGGACCTCGAGGCCAACGGCGTCAAGATCGAGGGCATCGGCCACCGTATCGTTCAGGGTGGTTGGTACTTTGGCGACTCCTCCCTCGTCGACGAGGACGTCCTCGCCAAGATCCGCGAGGTCGCTCCGCTCGCCCCGCTGCACAATAACCCCGAGGCCAACGTTATCGAGTACTGCCTGGAGCAGTATCCCGACCTGCCCAACGTCACGGTCTACGACACCGCTTTCCACTTCAACATGCCCGAGGTCGCCAAGACTTACGCCCTGCCCAAGGACGTCTGCGACAAGCTGCACATCCGTAAGTACGGCGCCCACGGCACCAGCT
>JAXJLC010000043.1:0-1617 GCA_036297365.1 Collinsella sp. | reverse complement strand
TAGCTCAGTTGGTAGAGCAGAGGACTGAAAATCCTCGTGTCAGGGGTTCGATTCCCTTCCCCGCCACCTTGAATTGACTAGGACCTCTGCAAAGGGGTCCTTTTCTTTTATCGAGGGCTCTGCGAAACTGCGTCCCGGAATTTGGCTTCAGAGTGGGATGCGTTTTCCGCTTTGAGGCCGCTTGGGAAAGCGCGACCCGGAATCAGGCCTCGAACGGAAAATGCATCCCAGTCTTTTGCGAAAAACGGGAAGCGCTTTCCGGCGCTTACTTCCGACGTGCGTGCACATCTCGTCGCACCATCCCGAGCCCGCCTGTTCCCAGATATTCCTCCCACTTTCGCGTCACTTTACAGACCGTTCGGTCGCCTGTCTGCATGCGCGGGTATACTCAAATCGATAGATATGTCATGCAAGAGCGATGCGGGCTTAGCCCGTATGATTCAAAAGGGGGCAGTGATGGAGAGGATACTCGGCGTTAATCTCTCTGGCTGGTTTATTCCCGAGCCTTGGGTGACCCCGTCGCTATACGCGGCGACCGGTGCATCCAACGCGGCCGAGCTGCAGGAGGCCATGGGCACCGCCGCCTATAACGAGCGCATGCGCCGTCATTACGAGACGTTTGTGAGCGAGGACGATTTTCGCCGCATGGCGCAGATTGGCCTCAATGCCGTGCGCCTGCCGGTGCCTTGGTATGCCTTTGGCTCGCAGGAGTCCGATGCGTCCTACATCTCGGTTGTCGACTACATCGACCGTGCAATTGAGTGGGCTGCCAAGTACGACATCCGCGTGCTGCTTGATCTAGCAACTGTGCCCGGTGGCCAGGGCGATTCCAACGATTCGCCCGCCACGCCAGAGGCTGTTGCCGAGTGGCATTCGTCCACTAACGGCCGTCATGTCGCACTCGACGTGCTCGAGCGCTTGGCTGATCGCTACGGCGAGGCCGAGAGCCTGCTGGGCATTGAGCTGCTGGATACGCCGCAGATGAGTGTCCGCAAGAGCCTCTTCACCATGACGGATGGCATTCCTGCTCACTACCTGCGCAATTTCTATCGCGATGCCTACGAGCTCGTCCGTTCGTATATGCCCGAGGATAAGATCGTCGTCTTTTCGTCTTCGGGGCATCCCAGCGAGTGGAAGCATTTTATGCGCGGCGCCAAGTACAAGAACGTCTACATGGACCTTCACCTGTACCATTACCGCGACGAGTATGCGCTCGATATCACGAGCCCCCGCGGGCTGACGACGGCGATTTCGCGTAACAAGCGCGAGCTTAAAGAGGCGATTTCAACTGGGTTCCCCGTGCTGGTGGGCGAATGGTCGGGCGCGGCGATCTTTGCCAACTCGTCGGTTACGCCCGAGGGCCGCAATGCCTACGAGCGCGTGTTTATCGCCAATCAGCTGGCTTCGTTTGCGCCAGCTGCCGGTTGGTTCTTCCAAACGTGGAAGACCGAGAAGCGCATTGCAGCATGGGATGCCCGCGCGGCGCTCGGTACGCTCGAGCGCGGCATGATTGAATAGGTTGATATGACGCAAAACAGCGCCCATACGGGCAAACTCTATGTGGTCGGCACGCCCATCGGCAACCTGGGCGACCTGTCCCCGCGCGTTGGCGAGGCG
>JAXJLC010000042.1:0-2647 GCA_036297365.1 Collinsella sp. | reverse complement strand
GGCGTGAATCGCTGCATCGGTTCGCTTATTGCGCTAATTGTTGTTGTTGCCGTGCTCGTCGGTGTCGTTTGCATCTTGTCGCCGATTCTCTTTGGTCAGATCATGGAAGTCCTGAGCCGCCTGCCCGAGCAGCTTCGTGTTGCGGGTGGCGATCTCAACGAGATGATCTCGCATGCCAAGACGCTCAACAACACGCCGCTCAAGGAGTATTTGGACGATAATCTTTCGTCGCTGGTTGCCGTGGCATCGAAGTATGTGTCTCAGATCGCTGCCGAGCTTGGCCGCGGTGTGTTCCCGCTCATCACCAATACGGCTTCGCAGTTGTTCGTGATCTTCCTTGGTCTGGTGCTTGCCTACTGGATGGCCTGCGACTACCCTCGCATGCATCACGAGATTTGCACCATCATCGGTCAGGAGAAGGAGACCTCGTACCGCTTTATGGTCGCCATCCTTTCTCGCTCTGTCGGCGGCTACATGCGCGGTATGGTCGTGACGTCCATCTGCGGTGGTTTCCTCGCCTTTATCGGTTTTATGATCATCGGTCATCCGTATGCGGCGCTCATGGCTATCTTTACCGGCATCATGCATTTGGTTCCGGTCGTCGGTCCTTGGGTGAGCGCAGCAATCGCCACGGTGCTCGGTTTCATGTTCAGCCCCATGTTGGCGTTATGGACGCTCATCGTGACGATGGTCGCGCAAAACGTCACCGACAACGTGATTTCTCCTAAGGTCATGCAGAGCTCGGTGCAGGTGCATCCCATCATGAGCCTCACGGCGCTCGTTATTGGCTCGGCACTCATGGGCCCCATCGGCATGATTATTGCCATCCCGCTTTGTGCGGCCCTCAAGGGCATCTTCGTGTACTACTTCGAGAATGAGACCGGCCGTCAGCTTGTGGCCTATGACGGCGCCGTGTTTAAGGGCACGCCGTACCGCGATGCCGATGGCAACCCGGTCGCCGCTTACGACGCGCTCGGTGACGACACCTTCATCTATGAGTCCGAGCTCATCGGTAACGAGACTGCGCCCGAGGCCCAGGCGATGCCTAAGCCCGAGTTCGATAATCCCTGGATCAAGCTCTCGGGTTTGCAACCCGATTCCACGGGCTTCTTCAAGAACCCCTTTGCCAAGGATGACGATTCCAACACGGACGACACCAAAACCGGCATCGACGGCTCCATGGACGATGATGACAACTAGCGGGGTAATTCGGATTAATATTCATACGCGCTAACATGCAATTTCGCTGAAGGGCCGGCATTGTGCCGGCCCTCTTTTTTGCACTTGCGCGGTGGGATGGTAATATCGTTACGTTTGAACTGTTTCGATGTGAAACCGAGGAGATTCCCTCTATGAGTGCTGACTACCCGTCAATGACTACGGCCGAGATCCGCTCCAAGTTCCTCAACTTCTTTGAGGAGCGCGGTCTTAAGCTCTATCCTTCTTCGTCCCTCGTCCCCGACGATCCTTCGCTGTTGCTTGCCAACGCTGGCATGAACCAGTTTAAGGAGTACTACCAGGGCAAGAAGACCATGAAGGAGATCGGCGCTATCTCCTGCCAGAAGTGCGTCCGCACCAACGACATCGATTGCATCGGCGAGGATGGCCGTCACCTGTCCTTCTTCGAGATGCTCGGCGACTTCTCCTTTGGCGGCGTCTCCAAGCAGCAGGCCTGCGCCTGGGCCTTTGAGCTCATCACCAAGGAGTTCAAGCTGCCGCTCGACCGCCTATACTTTACCGTCTTTACCGAGGACGACGAGACCCACGACGTGTGGCGTTCTTTGGGTGTTGCCGAGGATCACATCTCGCGTCTGGGCGAGGACGACAACTTCTGGGCCGCTGGCCCCACTGGCCCCTGCGGTCCGTGCTCCGAGATCTACTTTGACATGGGCGAGGAGGTCGGCTGCGGCAGCCCCGACTGCAAGCCTGGCTGCGACTGCGACCGCTTCCTGGAGTTCTGGAACCTCGTCTTTACCCAGTACGACCGCCAGGAGGACGGCTCCATGCCGGAGCTGCCGCACCGTAACCTCGATACGGGCATGGGCCTTGAGCGCATGGCCGCCATCATGCAGCACAAGACCGCTAACTACGACGGCGATCTGATGCAGCACCTCATCAAGCTCGGTGAGGAGATCAGCGGCAAGACCTATGACGCCGACGATTACTCCGGCGCCAGCCGCTCCCTGCGCATCATCGCCGACCACTCCCGTGCCGTCGACTTTATGATCTCGGACGGCATCCTGCCCGGTAACGAGGGCCGCGAGTACGTCCTGCGCCGCCTGCTCCGCCGCGCCGTGTTCCACGGCCGCCTGCTGGGCATCGAGGGCGCCTTCCTGACCAAGTTCATCGACGAGGTTAACGCTCAGATGGGCGAGGCCTATCCCGAGCTGCTCAAGAACGTCGCGCTCGTTAAGGGTATTGTCGCCTCCGAGGAGGAGCGCTTCTCCACGACGCTCGACAACGGCCGTGTTTACCTGGACGAGGCCCTGGCCGCGCTCGCCGACGGCGCCGTCCTTCCGGGCGACGTTGCCTTTAAGCTGCACGACACCTTTGGTTTCCCCATTGACCTGACTGTCGAGATCGCCGGCGCTGCTGGCCACGACGTCGACATGGACGGCTTCACCGCCTGCATGGAGGACCAGAAGGC
>JAXJLC010000041.1:0-8888 GCA_036297365.1 Collinsella sp. | reverse complement strand
GCTGATTTAACGATTGAGGCATTGGCCGAGCGCGTGGCACGCCTGGAGGCCATGGTTGCCAACGCCGCCGTGCCGGCGAGCGTGGCTGCTGCTCAGGCCGCCGCGCCTGCAGCATCCGTACCCGCTGCTGCCCAACAGCCGACGCTCATTTCGGGTGCCCGCGCTGCCGCCCCGGCGGCATCCGCTGCCCCCGCTGCTACGTCCGCGCGCCAGGGTGGCATGCCTTGGGACCGCGGCGCTGCTGTTCCGGCTGCCCAGCCTGCTCCCCGTTCTGCGTCCGTGTCAGCTTCCAAGTCTGCAGCGCCTGCACCTCAGCCTGCGCCGACGTCGACGCCTCAGCCCGTTGCTGCCCCCGCGCCTGCCACCGCTCCGGCACCTAAGCCCCAGTCCAACAATGCCGCCCAGGTTGCCGCCGCCGGTGCTGCCGAGACGCCCGCGGTCGAGGATGCCGGAGAGCTGCAGCGCAAATGGGCCGAGGTCGTCGAGCGTGTCAAGGCGCGTCAGGCTTCCTACGCAGGGCTTTTGCTCAACGCCCGCGCCACGGCCGACGACGGCTCCAAGCTCACCGTCTCGTTCCCCGCGGGCTCGACCTTTGCCATCAAGATGCTCGGTCGCGCCGATACGCAATCGGTGGTCCTGCCGACGGTCTGCGCAGTCTTCGGTCGTCGTACCGTCGACTATGTCTTGGATGGGGGTGGCACGCCGGCTCCTCAACATGAGGAGCATTCTCCATCTGCACGGGCTGCGGCATCTGCGGACCCGCAACCCGTGTCCTCGGCGGCCCCTGCATCCTCGAGCGCCAGCGCGCCGCAGCGGCAAGCGACACCGGTAGCGGCGTCGACCCCGTCGGCGCCTAAGCCCGCGGCGCCCAAACCGGCTGCTCCGACACCCGTGTCCAAGCCCGCCTCGCCCGCGCCCAAGTCGTCTGACCTAGGCAAAGCCCCCTGGCTACGCTCCGACAACCCCGCCGGCGCTCCTGCCACGGGTAAGCTCCCGACCGAGCCCGCACCCCGTGCGCCCGAGCGCTCGGCTGCCCCCAAGGCTCAGTCTGTCGCGCAGTCCGCGCCGTGGGAATCCGAGCAGGTGCCCTACGACGACGCTATGGTCGGCGGCTTCGCTGGCGATGCGAGCGGGGACGATCTGCCTCCGTTCGACGTGCCGGGTGCGACGCCCGCGCCCAAGCCCGCTGCGGCGGCATCCACGGCCCCCGCAAGCGACGACGCCCCTGCGGCTCCCTGGGAGTCCAACCCCGGTGCCGGCAGCCCCTTCGGCCACCAGGGCGCAGCCCCGAGCATCCCGCAGACCGAGGACGAGGCCAAAGACCTCATCCGCAGCGTCTTCGGTCAGGCCACCATCTTCAAACCGGTGGAGTAGCTGCGCAGGCGGGTATACTGCTCAAGAAGAGAACCCCTTGCCCGGGCGCATCTGTATTTCGGACATGTGCAACGTGGTGCCGCGTATATCGCATTTGAGCAGACAGGTGCGTGACGGTCGGCCTAGGATGCTGAGGTCGATACGATACGTCGCATGGCTGTCCGTGTACTCGACTTGCTCGGCGTTAATGGTTGCTCCGATTGCCAAATAAACGCCTAGCTCGGCATCGACAATCTTGAAGTCCTTTATCTTGACCTTGAACTCTTGATAGAGGGACGGGCTGTTGTAGTAGACGGTTCGGGTTCCGTCGGTGCACTCATCGGTCGTCTCCCATTTGACGACGGGCTGGTCCGAGCTGGCTATCAGCAGTTCTGCTCCAAAAGCTATGGCATGGGTGATGACAACCAGCAATGCCCAGCCGACAAAGAGATAGAGAACCACATATGCAACGGGGTGTTTTGAGCGGATGTTTTGGAGCGCGTTGGGGGCATTCATGGGGCACCTCCAAATTACTATCTATGGCAATCAAATTATACCCTGCCGCCATGTGCGCCGCCTCGAGCAGCGGTTCGGCATTTAGCTATTTAGTGGCGCACATGAAATGCCGGATTCGGCTCTACTAGATTGAGTGTGCGATATTATGCAACCTTGCATAATTCGACCTTGCATAATCTTTGAGTGCGGTTTGTATTGGAGGACATGTATATCGACTGAGGTAACACGTCCGCCCCGCTCTCTCGCCGCGCGCCGTGGTACGATTTTTGAGTTTGAAAGTCCCGCCGTGCTCCGGCTGCCCTTGCAGCTCGGCGTGCGGCCGCACGTAAAGGAGCCATCATGGCCGGTATGAACATGCAGCAGATGATGAAGCAGGCTCGCAAGATGCAGGAGCAGCTTGCCGCCGCGCAGGAGAACCTCAAGTCCCAGACCGTCGACGCCTCTGCCGGCGGCGGCATGGTCAAGGTGACCGTTAACGGCGAGATGGAGCTCGTCAACCTCACCATCGATCCCGATGCGCTCGATCCCGAGGACGTCGATATGCTGCAGGATATGATCATGGCTGCCGTCAACGAGGCCGTCCGCGGCGTCAACGAGCTCGCCAACAAGCAGATGGGCGCCATCACCGGCGGCCTCAACATCCCGGGCATGCCGTTCTAAGACACACATATAAATGAGTGCAAATCACAGTCTGCAAAAACTGCTCGATGAACTGGGCCGTCTGCCGGGCATTGGTCCCAAGTCGGCCCAGCGCATCGCCTATTACCTGCTCGAGGCCGATGCCGAGGAGGCCCGCCGCCTGGCCGAGGCCATCCTGGAGGTCAAGCAGGAGGTCCACTTTTGCAGCCGCTGCTTTAACTACGCCACGGCCGACGAGTGCTCCATCTGCCAGGACCCGATGCGCGATACCACTCGCATTTGCGTTGTGGGCGAGCCGCGCGACGTCCAGGCGATCGAGCGCACGGGCAGCTACCACGGTCTCTACCACGTATTGGGCGGCGTGATCAGTCCCATGGACAAGATTGGTCCCGAGCAGTTGCACATCCGCGAGCTGCTGGCGCGTCTGGGCCACGAGGATATCCATGAGGTCATCATTGCCACCAACCCCAACATCGAGGGCGAGACCACGGCGAGCTACCTGGCCCGCACTATCAAGCCGTTGGGCGTCGAGGTGTCGCGTCTGGCAAGCGGCCTTCCCGTGGGCGGCGACCTGGAGTATGCCGACGAGCTTACGCTTGGCCGCGCCATCGAGGCCCGTCGCGCGATTTAGGTGGCGAGCCTGCTCCTGCCGTATGTTTTCCTCGCGACGCACGGGGTAGTCATAATTTCCCTGTGCGACTGTAAGTTTGTTGTGCAACAAAGATGCTTTGTATCCGCTTATCGCATGGATGCTTCCACTCGCATCCTTAATTTGCTCATTCGTTGCGCAACCTTTTGGGTTCGCTGATACACTCAAATATGGATTCGAATGAATGCGCCGCTCCCGAGCGGCGTGTTTTTGTTGGAGGAGAACGCATGCGGCCCGGTGGCACTCAGACAAAGCGCGGCGCCGCGGTGCGCATGCGATGCCGACTGGGCTTGGCTCCGCGGGCGTACGCACTGCTATCGTGCTCGTTGGTGCTGGTCATAGCTGGCGTTTCTGCCTATGGCATGACCGTGCCGTCCATGATACAGGCGCATGCCGCACGCGAACCGCGCGTGGGGCATGAGGTCAAAAGTGATCTGGGCACCACGACTGGATATGCTTGGGCAAGTGTGGTCGGGCATATTGTGTTTGGCACCGACGATGCGGACGGCGCCGAGGTCCCGGACAACGAAGTCACGCTTGCCAATGGCAAAACCATCGTGCTCACCAACACCAAGATCATCGATCGGTTGTCCAACAATAGCGTGGCGGCAACGGTGAATAAGGTCGAGCAGCAGAAGGGGCAGGACGCCCAGCAGACAGGCAAGCCCGGTAGCTCGGATTCATCGAGTTCGGGCGGCGGCTCTGGGTCGGGTTCCTCTACCGGAGGGTCTGGAAACGGCGGCTCGACGGGCGGCAACACTGACAACGATGCAAACTCCGGCGGCCTTTCCGCTGCTGAGGAAGAGAGCATTCACAGTTGACTTGTGACCAAGTACAACATGCTCGACGGCTATGTTTCTCGTGCCAATGACGTGGTCTCGACCTATAACTCTACGGGAGATCCCAGGCCGTGCGACAGCCTGGTCGGGGAGATGTTTGTCATTCGAGCCGAGTTCGGTCGTCAGACATTCTCGCCCCGGTCAAGGTGGTATCAGCAGTATGCCAATCTGTGGGGCTGTTACACCAACCTATGTCAATGGGTCGGCCATTACGGCGATGATGACGTCGCGCTCGGTAACTTCAACAATAACGTGGCGGCGCTTGCCCTATGATGACCGATCTTGCATCCACCACACCACAATCGCTCGGTCGCGATCCCATGGTCGGCCTGCGCCTGGCGCGTGTCGACGGGTTTGAGCCGGCCATTGCGCTCGGTCAGGACGAACTGCCTGCCTATCTGCGTCGTTTTACGATACTGTTTGCCGACGATGCCACCATGCGCCGTGGCGGTATCGGCCGCGTGACGCGTGCTGTCAACGCCCAAGGCGAGGACGTAGCACTCAAACAGCTCATCTTGCCGACGCGCGATGAGTTTGACGACGATGCCGCTCACGAGGCGCTGGTCGCCAAGTTCAAGGCGGCGTTTCGCGAGGAATACGAATGCCATCGCGCCCTTTCGGGCCTTAAGGGCTTTCCCCGCCTCTATGGCTGGGGCGAGGTCGACGGTGTGCCTGCAATTGTCATGGAATGGGTCGAGGGCGAGACGCTTGCCCGCTTGCGTTCGCGACTTGCCGTGGACGATGCCGGACGCCTGTCGCCGCTTGTGGCGGCGCGTCTGGGTCGCGACCTGTTCGATCTGCTCTGCCGTATGAGCCTGGTGGGCGAGGGCTTTGTCCATCGCGATATCTCGCCCGCTAATATTATGGTGCGCACGGCGCGTCTACCGCTTGACCGGCAGCTTGCCGAGGGCACCTTTGACCTGTGCCTGATCGACTTTGGCTCGTCGCTGGCGCTTGAGCCTGCGTCGGCCGTGGCCGGTACCGGCGGCAAGGCATCCTTTACCGAGCGCTATGCCACGCTGCGTCGCGCGACGGTTGCCTATGCCCCGCCCGAGATGCTCACCGACGATATTCCCGACCTGCGCGCTTTACGTATGTCGCCGGCGATTGACGTCTATGCCGCGGCAAGCACGGTTTACGAGCTCGTTGCCGGCGTCGCGCCATACGAAGCCGCGCCGAGCACTTCGGGCGCCTCGGGTTCGCGCAAAAAGACGCGCGACATCGCGAGCCCCTACCGTCTCAAGATGGACACGCGGCCCGACTATCCCATTGGTGCCCATGCGCCCGGTTGTGATTTGACTCAGCTGCTTCGTCGTGAGCCCGATGTGGCGCTCGCTGCGGCCGAGCAGGCCCAGCAGCTAGGGCTTGAGCCGGATTCCGAAGAGCTACGCGATGCGCTGGCGTTTGTCGATGCCCAGCTGTTCGACGTGGTGATGGCCTGTCTGTCCAGCCATCAAAAAGATCGTCCCGAGCCGGCGGCGGTCGAGGCGGCGCTCTCGGCGTTTTGTGACCACTATGCGCAAAATGTCGGTCGTTCGCTCCGCGGCGAGCCGCTCACGCCGTGCCCCATGGATGCGTCTGGCCGCGCGGTTCGTCGCGCGGCGATGATCGGTGCGGCGGTCGTTTGCAGCGTGGTTTGGGCTGTGGTCGTGGTTTCGGCCGCGCTGCTGGCGTCGGGCGCTCGCGTGACGGCGACTTTGGGATCGCTCGTGTGGTCTGGGTCGCTACCGGGTATTATTGCCGCACTGGCGTTGGCGCTGCCAGGCATAGCCGGCGTTGCCGCGGGGGCACTTGCGCGCGATCGGCGCTCGGGGTTCCTGCAGGGTGTGCTTGCGCTTTCTGCCTGCGAGGTTCCGGTGCTGGTTGTGGCTGCATGTAGCGTATTTTCCCAACGCGCCGTGACGGGCGGCCTTGTTGCCGCTCTGGTTGCAACCTATACGCTTACGTGGTTTTTGCTTGCGATGGGCTTTGCCTTTGAACTTCCCGTTTCGGCACCGCGACGCACAAAAGCCCAGATGGCGACTCCGCTTGCCGGTGGAGCCGCAGCTGCCCGTACTTTTGGCGGACCTGTCGAAGTATCGTCCGATTCTATTTCTACGACCAAGGAGGCCTAGGTCATGGCATCTCAAGTTGAGCTCACCCCATGCGGGGCCATGTTTGACATCTTTAAGCGCGCGGCGCATCTGAGCCATATCGAGCTGTGCGGCTTGGTGCTTTCGTCCCGTCCGCTCGCCGACGGCCGCAGCCCGCAGAGCCGAGCCGCCGATCGCTCTTGGGTTTCCCGCTTTATCGTTCGCGCGCCGGTCGGCACGCTTCAGCAGCGCTACTTTGCCGAATACGGTACCTCGGCTGCGCGTATTATGTCGCAACTGGCCCTGCGCCAGCGCAATCCCATGGACTCCACGGCTGTGATCAATATGGTGTGCGGTCCTGCAGGTGAACCGATGGTACGCGCGCTCGAAGAGTGCCACCAGGACACGAATCTCTATCGCAACGCGCTCGATCGCCTGTCCCAGGCGGCGGAACTCATGCCCGCCGAGCGCGCCGAGGCCGTGCTGGTGCTGTTTGTCGCCGTCGGTTGTTCGGCGGATGTGCGGTCCTCGGTGAACTATGCCATCGACTACGCGCACGCGACCTGTGGCGGAGGCACATCCACGCCGCGTTCGCTTGGCATGTCGATGACCGCGGGCGAACGCGAACCCGCCCCGGCGCACCCCTTGGGCTTGCTGCGCGTACAAAACAGTTTTGTCGTGAGCGCCCCGCGCTGGATTCAGCCGAGTGAGCAGGGTGTTGAGATTGGCGCGCTGGCCACTGGCGAGGGCGATATTACCGACGTCGGCGACGATGTCTCGGCCCGCCATGCCCATATCTGGTGCGATGCTCAAAATATCTGGCACGTCGAGGACTTGTCGTCCACCAACGGAACCGTGGTGGTAAACGGGGCCACGCGCGTCTGCATTCAGGTCGAGCCCGGCCGTTCCGCCCAACTCAATCCCGGCGACGAGCTCAAGCTCGGCGAATCCACTACCTATGCCATCCTCTTCGGTGCCCTCTAGCCGGCAGATGGGGACGTTCCTTTTCTGCCGGCACTTGGGGACACTCCTTGGCGCGCCAGAGCCAGTCGCCCGGGGATGGAGGGGCCATTTTGGCCCTTGGCGGTCACCCGAGGTAAACCTTTACCGCCCGCCTATATTTGCCGAAATTACACTTGACGGCGGGGTACAATAAACCCGCATGCGGATTTCCGTTGCGGGCGCTTCCCATCGTCGGGGCGTGCCCGGGAGCATCCGGCATGCGGCCTTTGCGGCGCTCGGTCATGTGCAAGACGGGCGGTCGGGCCTGTGGGGCGCATCAGCTGTCCCTCGCCTCGGCATGTCTTCTCTCCACGCCACGTACCTGCTGCTGAGCCTGCCTGCCAGATGATTGGAAGCAACAGCGTAAATCCCATCACGCCAACATCCCGGCGATCGCCGGGGCCTGTATACCTATATGAGAGGAGAGGGGTATATGGCGCGTAAGTTTAAGTCTATGGACGGCAACGAGGCGGCCGCATATGTTTCGTATGCGTACACCGAGGTAGCGGGAATCTATCCCATTACGCCGTCCAGCCCGATGGCCGACCATGTCGACCAGTGGGCGGCCCAGGGTCGCAAGAACATCTTCGGCACCCCGGTCAAGGTCGTCGAGATGGAGTCCGAGGCAGGTGCAGCCGGTACCGTTCACGGTTCGCTGGGCGCCGGTGCTCTGACCACCACCTACACGGCTTCTCAGGGCCTGCTCCTGATGATCCCGAACATGTACAAGATCGCGGGCGAGCAGCTCCCGGGCGTCTTCCACGTCTCCGCGCGTTGCGTCGCTTCCCACGCCCTGAACATTTTTGGCGATCACTCCGACGTCATGGCCTGTCGTCAGACCGGCTTCGCCATGCTCGCCGAGGGCAACGTCCAGGAGGTCATGGACCTCTCGCCGGTGGCTCACCTTGCCGCCATCGAGGGTAAGACCCCGTTCCTTAACTTCTTCGACGGCTTCCGCACCAGCCACGAGATCCAGAAGGTCGCCATGTGGGACTACAAGGATCTGGCCGAGATGTGCGACATGGACGCCGTCCAGGCTTTCCGCGATCACGCGCTCAACCCTGAGCACCCGCACACCCGCGGCAGCCACGAGAACGGCGACATCTTCTTCCAGAACCGCGAGGCCTGCAACAAGGTCTACGACGAGCTCCCTGCCGTCGTCGAGGGCTACATGAAGAAGATCAACGAGAAGCTCGGCACCGATTACGGCCTGTTCAACTACTACGGCGCTCCCGATGCCGACCGCGTCGTCGTGTGCATGGGCTCCTTCTGCGACGTGCTCGAGGAAGTCATCGACTACCTCAACGCTCACGGCGAGAAGGTCGGCCTGGTCAAGGTTCGCCTGTTCCGCCCGTTCTCCATCAAGCACTTCGTCGACGTTCTCCCCGAGACCGTCCAGAAGATTGCCGTCATGGACCGTACCAAGGAGCCGGGTTCCATCGGCGAGCCGCTCTACCAGGACGTCGTCTCCGCTCTCTACGAGGCCGGCAAGACGGGCATCAAGGTCGTCGGCGGCCGTTATGGCCTGGGCAGCAAGGACACGCCTCCCGCGTCCGCGTTCGCTGTCTTCGAGGAGCTCAAGAAGGACGAGCCCAAGCGCGAGTTCACCATCGGCATTGTCGATGACGTGACCAACCTGAGCCTGCCCGAGGCCGAGGATACGCCCAACACCGCAGCCCCCGGCACCATCGAGTGCAAGTTCTGGGGTCTGGGTGGCGACGGTACCGTCGGCGCCAACAAGAACTCGATTAAGATCATCGGCGACCACACCGACAAGTACGTCCAGGCCTACTTCCAGTACGACTCCAAGAAGACCGG
>JAXJLC010000040.1:0-4939 GCA_036297365.1 Collinsella sp. | reverse complement strand
GTCCGGGCCCGCGCCTTTAGACGCGAGCCCGGGGCCCGTGGGTTATACCCTAAGAGCAAACCACCCTTTTTAAGGGTGGTTCTGATTTCGACTTTGTAAACTAGAACCTCCAATCTCCTTACGTTCCCCTTACGTTTAGCCCCTACCGCTGCGGGTATCCTTTTGATGAAGTATGGCAGCCGTGTGGCACGGACTGCTGCGGCGTCGCCGCGATACTTGTGTTATTAGGAGGCTTTAGTATGGCAGCACGTGCGGACAGCGTTTCGCGTGTCGACCATGATGGAGTTACGTTGGTAGAGGGCGCGACGCACGATGTTCGCTTTGCTTTTACCGAACGCGCCGGCGGTGTTTCCGAAGATGCGTACTCCTCACTCAATCTGGGCTCGCATGTTGGCGATGACCCCTTTGCCGTTCAAGAAAATCGTCGCCGCGCACTCGAGGCCTTGGGTGCCGCCGAGTGCGAGCACAACCTGCTTGTTCCCAATCAAGTACACGGTGACCATGTCGTGACGGTGACCTCGAACGGTGCTGATGATCTCGAGAACATTCGCGAGCAGATTGCCGAGGGCTGCGATGCCATCGTCTGCATGGCCCGTGAGGTACCCGTGATGCTCTGCTTTGCCGATTGCGTTCCCGTGGTGCTGGTGGCTCCCGGCGGCTTTGCCGTGGTGCACTCTGGCTGGAAGGGCACGATTGCGCGCATTTCCGCCAAGGCGTGCCAAGCGCTCTGCGAGGCGGCTGGCTGCAAGCCGGACGACATCTCTGCCTACATTGGGCCCCATATCCTGGGCGACGAGTACGAGGTGTCCCAAGAACTTATGGATCGCTTTGCCGCCGAGTTCGCGTGCATCGATGCCTCTGCTTCTCGTATGCTCGATCTTTCCGCCGCCATTCGCGAGGCGCTGATGGACGCCGGCGTCGAGGCGAGCAGCATTGTGGACACCAAGCTTTCCACCGTTCGTCAGAACGACCGCTTTTATTCCTACCGCAACGAGGGCGGCACCTGTGGGCGCCATGCTGCGATCGGCGTGATGCTATGAGAAAGATCGCATCGGTCCTGAGTGCTGCAGTGCTTACGCTCACGCTGTGTGCTTGCTCCTCGGGATCTTCCACATCTTCTATTACCGTGGCCGGCTCGACCACGTGCCTTCCCATTGCCGAGATCGCAGCCGAGGGCTTTAAGGAAGAGGCCGGCACCGATGTGCTCGTCTCCGGCCTTGGCTCCTCTGCGGGTATCGAGGCCGTCAGCAACGGCACGGCCGACATCGCCAGCTCGTCTCGTGGCCTCAATGCCGACGAACAAGACCTTGGCCTGACCCCGATCGTAATCGCGCACGACGGCATCGCAGTCATCGTGAACGACGACAACCCGGTCGACAATCTCTCGACCGAGCAGCTCCGCGATATTTACGCCGGCAAGATCACCAACTGGAAGGAAGTCGGCGGAGAGGACCTGAAGATTCAGGTTATCAACCGCGACGAGGCGTCCGGTACGCGCGAGGCCTTCCGTACCATCGTGATGGACGGCACGCCGTTCGATCGCCGCTCGGCCGTTCTTTCGGGTACGGGCCAAGTGCGCGACGTCGTGTCCCGCTCGCATGGCGCCATTGGCTACATCTCGCTGGGTTTTGTCGAGAGCCTCAACGCCACGACCTTGGTTAAGGCCGTTTCGGTCAACCATGTCGAGGCATCCGAGAAGACGGTCGCAAGTGGCGGCTATCCCATCTCGCGCGACCTTTACTTCTTTGTGAAGGGTACGCCTTCGCATCAGGCGCAGGACTACATTGACTATGTGACGTCCGAGAAGATGGACAAGCAGATTCGCGAGGCGGGCTTTATTCCCGTCACCAACGACGGAAAGGGGAGTGAGTAGCGTGGAAGCACAGGAAACCTCCCAGATTGAGCAGGAGGCTCAGACGCCCAAAAAGCGTGAGTTGGCGTTGGTGTCGCGTAGCACCTATCTCAAGGAGAAGGCGCTGCAGTGGATCTTCTTTGCCTGCGCGTTCTTGGCGGTCGTCACCGTTATCCTGATCTTTGTCTTTACCACGTACTCGGCGCTGCCCGTCTTTACCGACATCGGCCTGGCGGACTTCTTTAGCTTTACGTGGGCGCCATCCGAGGGCCACTACGGCATCATGTCGCTGCTGGCGGGCTCTGGTCTGGTGACGGTCGGTGCGCTCGCCATGGGCGTGCCCCTGGGTGTGGGCACGGCTGTATATCTGGTCGAGATCGCCAGCAAGCGCGTGCGCAGGCTCATCAGCCCCGCCGTCGACCTGCTGGCGGGCATCCCCTCCATCATCTACGGCTTCTTTGGCATGGTCATCATCCGCCCGTTTATCGCGCAGCTGACCGGCGGACTTGGCTTTGGCGCGCTGACGGCGTGGTTTGTGCTTGCCATCATGATCGTTCCCACCATTACCACGCTCACGATCGATGCTCTCAATTCCATCCCCATGGGCATTCGCGAGGCGTCCTATGCCATGGGTGCCACCAAGTGGCAGACCATCTACAAGGTCGTGCTGCCTGCAGCCAAGCTGGGCATTGTCGATGCAATTGTCTTGGGTATGGGGCGTGCCATCGGTGAGACCATGGCCGTGCTGATGGTCGTGGGCAACGCCCCGGTCATTCCGGATAGCATCTCGAGCCCCATCTCGACGCTCACGAGCCAGATCGCACTCGACATGAGCTATTCCTCGGGCCTGCATCGCTCGGCTCTGTTTGGCATGGGCGTGGTCCTGTTTATCATCTCAGCTGCACTGGTGGGTATCGTTCGCCTGATTTCAAAGAAGAGGGGGTAGGCTATGTCCGATTCCGTTGACACGACGGTCGATGCGACCTCGTCGCGCGAGCTCATCAAGCGTGCCCTTTCCCATGGCAAGAAGGGCCGCATCAACAAGGACCTGTCCAACAAGATTATGCTCGGCGCGTTTCGCGCTGCGGCCTATATCACCACCCTGGTGTTGCTCGCCATCATCGCCTACGTGGTCATTAACGGTCTTCCGCATATCTCGCTCGACTTTATCTTCGGCTGGCCGCAGGGCGTAAACGCCGAGGGCGGCATTTGGCCCACGATCGTCTCGACTATCTACGTGACGGCACTCGCCATGCTCATCTGCACGCCGGTTGCCGTCTTGGCTGCGGTCTATCTGGCTGAATACGCCAAGCAGGGCAAGATTGTCGACATCATCCGCTATGCTGCCGATGCTCTGGCCTCGGTGCCTTCCATCGTTATGGGCCTCTTTGGTTACGCCTTGTTTGTTGAGGCCATGGGCCTGGGTCTTTCGATGGTTTCGGCCGCCCTGGCACTGGCACTTCTGATGCTGCCTATCGTCATGCGCACCACCGAGGAGGCAATCCGCGCCGTTCCGCGCTATATCCGTTGGGGCGCATATGGCCTGGGCGCCACCAAGTGGCAGGTCGTCTCCAAGATCGTGCTTCCTTCGGCCTTTGGCCGCATTGCCACCGGCATCGTCCTTGCCATCGGCCGCGCCATCGGCGAGACTGCGGTGGTGCTCTACACCATGGGTCAGGCCATCAACCTGCCTATATCGCCGCTCGATTCCGGTCGCCCCATGACCGTTCACCTTTATCTGCTTGCCAATGACGGCATCAACATGAACGCAGCCTACGGCACCGCGCTATTGCTGATGGCGATTATTCTGGCCTTCAACCTGTTTGCGCGTTATCTGTCGCGCAAGCGCCGCTAGTTAAGGAGTCCCATGTCCGTCTATCAGTCCGCTCCCACGCCGGAGCAAGCGGCCATCACGGCCAAGGATTTCAACTTTTGGTACGGTGACTTTCATGCGCTGACGGGGCTCGACCTCAACATCGCCAAAAACGCCATCACCTCGTTTATCGGTCCTTCGGGCTGCGGCAAATCGACGTTTTTACGCTGCATCAACCGTATGAACGACCTTATCGAGGGCACTCGTGTCGAGGGTGCCATGACGCTCGACGGCAACGATATCTATGCCGAGGGCGTTGACCCGGTCGACCTTCGCCGCCGCGTGGGCATGATCTTTCAGCAGCCCAACCCGTTCCCCAAATCCATCTACGAGAATGTCGCTTTTGGCCCTCGTCTGCAGGGCGTGACTAGCAAAAGCGACCTCGACGACATCGTGGAAGAATCGCTCAAGCGCGCCAACCTCTGGAAAGAGGTATCCAATCAGCTCAACAAGGATGGTTTGGCGCTCTCGGGCGGTCAACAGCAGCGTCTGTGCATCGCGCGTGTGCTTGCGGTGCAGCCCGATGTCCTTCTGATGGACGAGCCCTGCTCCGCCATCGACCCCACGTCCGTATCTAAGGTCGAGGATCTGATGGCCGAGCTGGCGCCCGAGATGACGATCATCATCGTCACGCATTCTATGCAGCAGGCCGCTCGCATTAGCGACTACACCGCATTTTTCTTGCAGGAAGTTGCCGGTGAGCCCGCCACGCTCATCGAGTATGGTCAAACCGACGCGATCTTCACCAGCCCGGTGGATTCGCGGACGGAAGACTATATCACCGGCCGCTTTGGCTGATCGGTGCGACTAGTCCCAAGCCGATCGGACCTGGTCCGGTGCGTATTCACTGTGCGGGCGGCATGACCGCACCCAACTGATTGGAGTGAACCATGCGCAAACTGTTTTCCCGTCAGCTCATCGAGGCCCGTCACGAGATGTTGAGCATCTACGAGGCCGTCGATCTTGCCCTTCACGACGCCGTGAAGGCCTATGTGACCGACGACCGCAAGCTCGCCACTAAGACCAAGAAGCGCACGCTTTCGATTGATGCTCGCTGCGCCAACTTGGAGGCCGTGTGCTACAACCTGATCGCTACGCAGTCGCCGGTCGCCTCCGACTTCCGTTTGCTGCAGACGATTATCTACGTCGACTTTAACCTGCAGCGCATGACCGATAAGGTTCGCCAGATCTGCCGCGCCACGCGTCACATGGTC
>JAXJLC010000039.1:0-20459 GCA_036297365.1 Collinsella sp. | reverse complement strand
CTACTACACCAGGGAGCGTATCTTAGTCTGCGTCTCCCCGGCGCCGACCAATCCCCGCATCGTCCGTGCCGCAGCGCGCATGGCGAAAGCGTTTCGCAGCGAGCTCGTCGCCCTGTTCGTAGAGAGCCCGCACACGCAAGCCATGAGCGATAATGAGCGCACCAAGCTTGCAGCCAATATCGCCCTAGCCGAGCAGCTCGGAGCACATATGGAAACCGTCTATGGCGACGACATCGCGTTTCAGATCTCCGAGTTCGCGCGCCTGTCGGGTATTTCGAAGATCGTCATGGGGCGCACGGGCGAGCGCAGCAGCGTCCGTCAGGCCCTCTTTGGCCGCAAATCTCTCGTAGAACAGCTCATAACATTCGCCCCGAACCTCGACATTTACATCATTCCAGACCAGTCGACTCCGCCCTCCCGGCCCAAAGGACGCCGCCGTGCACTCGCCCTGCAGCCGCCCAGCAGCCGAAACGTGCTTCGCACGCTGGCCCTCTCTCTTGTCGCCACGGCGATCGGCACGGCTTTCCGCCATCTGGGATTTGCCGATTCCAGCATCATATCCCTCTATATCCTCACGGCCCTGCTGACCGCCGTCACCACGACGGGGCGTATCTGCACGATCGTATCGAGCGTGCTCTCTGTAGTGCTTTACAACTTCTGCTTCGTCACGCCTCTGTTTTCGCTCGCCAGCTACGACCGAAGCTATCTGGTCACGTTCGGCATCATGTTCGCTACCGCTATGGTCGCCGGCGAGTTAACTGCACGCATCGCCGACAACGCCCGTACCTCCGCCGAGAACGCATTCAAAACGCGCGTACTCCTCGAAACGAACCAGCTCTTGCAGCAAGCCCATAGCGCGGAGGAGTGCGCCCGCGTCGCCATGAACCAACTCATCAAACTGCTAAAACTCGACGTGGTCTTCTACACCGCCGAACACGGCACGCTCGGCAAGGCGCTCTATGAGTCCGCTGGCACCGAAAACCGATCCGCGTCGCTGCTCACCGACTACGAGCGCGCCGTTGCAACCTGGACCTACACCAACAACAAGCGCGCGGGCGCAAGCACGCGGACCCTGCCTGAGGCGCGCTGTCTCTACCTCGCGGTTCGCACCGGCGACAAGGTATTCGGTGTCATCGGCATCGCCCTGGAGGGGCGCGAGATCGAAGCCTTCGAGCATTCGATCGTCCTATCTATCGTAGGTGAATGCGCCTTGGCGCTCGAAAGCGACCGGGCGGCGCAAGAGCGCGAAGAGGCTGCGGTCTTGGCGAAAAACGAGCAGCTGCGCGCCAACCTTTTGCGCTCCATCGGCCACGATTTGAGAACACCCCTCACGGCTATATCCGGATCTGCGGCAATCCTTCGGAAGAGCGACGAAAAGCTCAGCCTCGAACAACGCTGCGATCTTGCCGATGCCATCTACGACGACTCCCTCTGGCTTATCGATACCGTGGAGAACCTCCTCGCCATCACACGCGTCGAGGACGGCACCATTCGCCTCAACTTCACATCCGAGCTCATCGACGAGGTCATCGAGGCCGCCCTCAGCCATGTCGCCCAAGCATCGCATGGACATACCGTCACCATCGAGCACACTGACGACATCCTGCTGGTGCGCATCGACGTCCATCTCATCATGCAGGTGCTTACGAATCTCATCATGAACGCCTTCAAATACACGCCCGAGGACTCGACTGTCACCATCAGCGCACGTCGCGAGGGTGCGTTCGTCGTCGTGGACGTCGCAGACGATGGGCCGGGTGTGGCAGACTGCGACAAGCCTCATATCTTTGAGCGTTTCTTCACCTCAAGCAATACGCAGCCCGTGGATTCGCGTCGAAGCATCGGCCTTGGGCTGTCGCTCTGCCGCTCCATCGTGGAGGCGCATGGCGGCGTCATCGAAGTTCGCGACAACCACCCCCATGGGGCCGTCTTCCGTTTTACCCTGCCCGCCGAGGAGATCGAGATTCATGAATAATGCCGCTAAGTCACGCATCCTCCTGGTCGAAGATGACCTGACCGTTCAAAACCTCGTTTCGACCGCGCTTGACCTCCACGGCTATGTCGTGAGCAAGGTTTGCAACGGCCAGGCCGCCATCATGGATGCGGTGTCGCACGGCCCCAGCCTCATCATGCTCGACCTCGGCCTTCCCGACATTGACGGTATCGAGGTCATCACGAAAATCCGAAGCTGGTCGGCAGTCCCCATTATCGTCATTTCGGCGCGCACCGAACATTCCGACAAGATTGCAGCACTTGACGCAGGGGCAGACGACTACCTCACCAAGCCCTTTTCTGTGGATGAGTTGCTCGCGCGCGTCCGTGCGAATTTGAGGCGCTCCTCGATGACGTCGAGCGAGTCGACAGAAGCGAGCACGTTCGACAACGGTCCGCTGCATATCGACTACGCCGCGGGATACGCGACGAAAGACGGAAGCGAGCTCTCGCTCACCCCAACCGAGTACAAATTGCTCGTCCTTCTGGCAAAAAACGTCGACAAGGTGCTCACCCACACCTTCATCACCCGCGAGATATGGGGCACGAGCTGGGACAGCGATCTGGCGAGCTTGCGCGTGTTCATGCGCACCCTGCGCAAGAAGATCGAGGCAGACCCCTCTCACCCCAAGATGATTCAGACGCACATGGGTGTCGGGTACCGCATGCAGCGCCTCTAGCCCACCTCACAAAAAAAGTTGCGGTGGAATACGGAGTAGATGAGGCTTTTGACAGCCAAAACAGTCCGTATTTCACCGCAACTAATGGATGGGATGTGTTAGAGACCCAAATAGGCAGTCATGCCTTCGACGGCGAGCTTGGCGCCTGCCACGGCATGAACCACGGTGAGCGGGCCGTTAACCACGTCGCCGGCGGCAAAGACGCCAGGCACGGTGGTCATACCGTACTCGTCGACCGAAAGAAGGCCACGATGATCGGTCTCCAGACCGCCCGTCGTAAGCACAAGCTTGTCCTTGGGCACCTGCGAAGCCGCGATCACAACTGTGTCGGCGGACACATGGTCGAGCTCTTCCTCATAGCCCACCACGTTGTTGTCCTCGTCAAAGATAGCCGTCTCGAACACCGGACCGTTATCATCGATGGCGCAGATCGCCTTGCCGCGCACAATCTCGGCACCGTCAAGCTCGGTCAGCTCCACCTCGTCATCGATGGCAGAGATATGGCGCGATCGGGCATACACAGTGACCTTGCGGGCACCCGAGCGCAGGGCCGTGCGGGCAACATCCATGGCCACATTGCCGGCGCCGATAACCGCCACGTTCTGCCCGATTGCCACGCTCGTGGGATCGACCAGATAATCGATACCAAACAGCACGTTGCCGCGCGACTCGCCGGGAATACCCAGCTTTCGAGCTCGCCAGGTACCAGTACCGACAAAGACCGCATCGTAGCCGTCGCGCAGCAGGTCGTCGATATGCAGCGCGCCACCGATGGTGGTCGAGGGGCGCACGCGCACGCCAAGCGAGCACATCACGTGGCGATACTTTTGCACGAGCGCACGGGGCAGGCGGAACTCGGGGATACCGTACTCCAGCACACCGCCGATCTCGGGCCGCTGCTCAAAAACAGTGACGGCGCAACCCAGCTGCGCCATCTTAATTGCCACGGTAATGCCGGCTGGGCCGGAGCCGACCACAGCGACCTGCTTGCCACACGACGGCGCGGGCGTCCACTCCTTACGATCCAAATACGCTGTCGAGATATAGTTCTCGATGCTCGAGAAATGCACCGGCGCGCCCTTGCGGCCCTGGATGCAAGCGCCCTCGCACTGGCCCGAATGATTGCACACCATGGAGCAGACCGCGCTCATGGGATTGTTCTGGAACAATAGCTCGCCCGCCTCTTCTAGACGACGCTGTTTGAACAGGTCGATGACCTGCGGAATAGGCGTCTGAACCGGGCAGCCCTTAATCTGACAGAACGCCCTTTTACAACCTAGGCAACGATTCGCCTCTTCGACAATGTGGATAGCCACGCAACTCCCCTTTTTAATGCAATCCAATGGGGCGACGATAAAGACCCTTCACCGCCGCCCCCATACAGGTAATCTCAATCTGCCGACACGGCAAAAGCCGATGCTATAACTCGCGATGCGAAGCCCCGCAGCGAGCGGACATGTGCTCGAGTGTCGCCAGGCAGTCAGCCGCCGTCGCCGGCACGCTGTTCTCGACCACGCAGGGAATCCCAGGGCAGGCGGCGGCAGCCCAGGCCACCACGGGCTCAAAGTCATAGCGACCCGTCTCGCCCACGCCGTGGCACACCAGGCGTGAACCCGTACCGTCACACCAACCGGCTTCGTCCTCGTTATCAACGACCTCAAAATCCTTGGCGTGCAGCACGCGGATCTTACTGCCGCATAAGTAGAGCATGCGCGCTGTGATTTCCTGCGCTTCGTCAACGACGCTGGGGTGCAGCAGCGACACTGGGTCATAGATCACGCCGAGCGACGGGCTCGAGACGCGCTCCAGTACCTCACGGCAGCGATCTGGCGTATTAACCGTCTCGTTCCAACCGGGCTCGATCAGTATTTGCCCACCCACGGCCTCGGCCCGATCGCAGACGCGTGCAAGCCCGTCTGCAAACGTATCGAGTGCCTCATCGGTCATGCGGTCGTCCGCGACGCGGTTCTGCGCATTGGGGCGACCGGTCTCGGTGCCAACCGGGCATCCGCCGAGCATCTGGGCAAAGTTCAAGCATGCCTCGTACTCGGCAAAGTTATCCATGAGCTGTTGGCGATCGGGCATCGCCAAATTCTTATAGCAGCCGAGTACGGCGACCGAAACGCCCGCCTCGTCGAGCACCGCGCGCAAATGGTCGGCAAGCTCGCGGGTCAGGCCGCCTCGATCGATCCCCATCGATGCGTAGAGCACCTTGCTCGGCAGCTGAATGCACGAAAATCCCAGCTCTCCTGCCATGCGAATGCGTTCCTCTACGGTCCCCTGCGGAAGGTCGTGTAAACGTACGCCCGGAGTAATGGCCTCCATGCTATTCACACCCCTTACGGGCATTGATGCCCGGAGTGTATCCGCCAAACGGGTCCTCGATGGAGCACACGCCCGAGGGAGCAAGCGGGTCGTGCCTGCCGGCCAGTTTGTCGTGATGCATGGTCTCGATATAGGCAAGCACCAGCGGCGCCACACCCTTTGCATCGTTTTTGACGATAGGCTCGCTCATGTAGTAACCAAACGTGCCCTCGCGGTGCGCGGTGTTTCCCAAGCCCGCGACCAGGCAGATGTTGTCGAGCGCCAGCTGGCCATCGTGCTCGGAAAGGCAGGTCTCGCAGATGCCGTCGAAGGCGCGACGGCCGTACTGGTAGTAGCGCTCACCCAACACGCCCAGACGCACGCCCTTCATGATGGCGTTGGCAAAGATCGCGCTGCCCGACTCCTCCAGGTAGTTGGGGGCGATATTGGGCAGGTTGATGACCTGGTGCCACATGCCGGTCTTCTCGTCCTGATACGGCAGCATGGCGTCGATCAGATCGTGGAACATCTTGCGGATCTCGTCCTTCTCGGCCGACATCGAAGGCGGCATAAGCTCCCAGGTGTCGATGAGCGCCATGGCAAACCAGCCCTCGGCGCGCAGCCAGAAGTTAGCCGAAAGGCCGGTGACCGGGTCGCACCAGAACTGTTTGCGGCTCGCGTCGTAAGCGTGATAGTACAGACCGTTGAGGGGGTTGCGCATCAGGTCACGCACGACCTGGAACATATGGAAGCTGTCCGAGCAGGCACGACGGTTGTGGAAGCTCAGCTCGTACTGCATGTAGAACGGCTGCGCCATATACATGCCGTCGAGCCAGATCTGGTTGGGGTAGACGGCCTTGTGCCAAAACACGCCCTCTTTGGTACGCGGCTGGGTTTCGAGCTGACGATAGATGGTATCCATGGCGGCGCGATACTTGGGCTTGCCCACCAGGTCATAGAGCTTGTAGAGGGTTTTGCCCGCATTAACGTTATCGAGGTTGTACTCCTCGGGGTTGTAATGTTTGATGGTACCGTCGTCCTGGACAAAGAAATCGATGTAGTCGTCGGCAAAGGTCAGGTAGCGCTGCTCACCCGTGATCTCGTACAGCTCGATGAGCGCTTTGATCATGCAGCCGTCGATATAGTTCCAGGTGTTCTCCTTACCGGCGCGAATCTTTTCGATATTCCAAGCCGGCGCCTGCGGCGTAGAGGTTTCGATCAACTGCTCGATATAACGGTCCAGGATTTGATTGCAACCCATTGCTGTCCCCTCTGACGTTAATGATAGGTGAACGTTAACCCTAGTGTAACGCGAACGGGGAATATAGAGTGAACGTTAACCCTATATTCCCCGCGAACGGCAGACTTTTAACGGCAAACGGCGGCTAAGCCCGCGGCGATGCGATGCGCCAGGCGCTCATAGCCAGCCGGGCTGTAATGCAGACCGTCCGGCATATAGAGCTCGCGGTGCTCCGGCAAAAACGGGCTGATGCCGCTTTGCGCATACAGGTCAATCACCGGAACGGAGTAACGGTCACAGACCTCGAGCATCGCCTTTACGTAGGCGACCTGCGTCAACCCCAAATGGTTGAGCTCGTCGCTTGCAGGGATATCCTTCTCGTGCTTGCCGCTCGTCTTGCACGGCGTCATAAACACGAGCTTTGCCCGAGGCGAGCGTGCCGTGATGGTGCGGATCAGATAATCGAGCGCACCGTAGAACTCATGCACATCGGTACTGCCCAACTCGCCAAGCGGCACGTTGCGGCTAAAGTCGTTGACGCCGCCAAAGACGATGTAGATATCGGCCGCATCGTCGATGCCGTCCAAGCGCTCGACAAATGAATCGGTACGGTCGGCCTTGATGGCGATACGCGAACCCTTGATGCCAAAGTTCTCGACGACTGCACCTCCCAGCAACGCGCCCAGATGCGAAGTCCAAGAGATGTCGTTGCCGCCTGCGCCGCATCCGTTATCCCCCCATGTGGTCGAATCGCCAAAGCAGCAAATGGTCGATTCACTCAAGTTCTTCGTTTCCATAATCTTCTCCTCATCCGCCCATTGGCGGCCATACAGGTACGTACCGTTTATTTGCAGCATGCCGAGGGGCTATGCACGGTCGCATTTCGCAACGTGCGAATCGAGCCATTCGATATCCTCGACAAGATGTGTCACTCCCAGATGGTGTCCACCCGGACACACCTCGTGCCGCAGAGCATCTCTGCGGCCCAGCAACTTGTAGGCATCGCGCACGATCTTGAGCTGTTCATCGACATTTTTCAGCCCGCGCGAACCGTTCAGATGATCTTCTTCGCAGCTCTGCACTAACAACGGGCGCGGCGCAATAAGCGAGGCAATATCGCCCATGTCGAGCAAGCGCCAAAGTCCGGGTGTGTAGTTGCAGCTGCAATTGCCGTTGAGGTGCAGCAGCGAATCATCGACACCGTACAGGTAGCCCGAGACAAACGTCTTGCATACGCGTGGGTCGAGCGCCGCCAGATACAGCGTCATGTATCCGCCGCCCGAAAAGCCAAAACAGCCCAGGTCGTCCATGGCAATGTCGCCGCGCGCCTCTAGGTAATCGATCAGACGCATGTTATCCCAGGCGTTGAGACCCGCAACGGTAAGTCCCAGCGGCTCGGCCATGCGCGCCTGGTTTAGGCACGTGCCGCGCAGAAAGCTGTTCTCGTCATCGCCCTGGCCCTTCCAGTCACGACGGTATCCCCAACCGCGTGCGTCGGGGCAGACGGTCACGTAACCCATACGCGCCAAACGCAGACCGTAGTCGTAATTGAACTTACGCACAGCATCATCGACCGCCGGCACGCCCGTCACGCCCGCAACACTTGCGGCGCCTGCTCCCTGATGGCCATGCGGGCAGATATAGCAACACTTGCGGCCGTGTGCATCGAGCTTAGGCGACTGCGGCTCGAGCAGGTAGAACGGCATCCAAACATCGCGCTCGACCTGCAACATCGCATGGGTGCGCACGATGCCGCCGGCAACCCGCACGCGGCTGAGCTCACGAATCTCAATCGGGACGCGGTCCATAAGCGAAAGGCCCAAAACATCGTACAGACGAGTCCTGGTCGCAATCTTCCATGCCTCAAAATCTGCAGGAGTCTTGCCCGTAAAAGCAGCCGAACGCCCCTCGCGCTTCAGCCGGGCACGCAGCGCAGGTTCGTCTTCGCAGTACGTCTCGATGTGCACGGTGCGGCCGTTGGCAGACAGTTCAGCCGTCTCAACCGCATCACCGTCGCCGCCCTCGGGATCCCAGCCATCCCCACCGGCAAGCACCTGCTCGCGAGCGTACCCGGCGGCAGCCATCACATCGAGTTCATTCGCCCACGGCACCCAGCCGGTAGTATCACCCGCCGGCCCATGCAGAATCGCGCCAGCATACTGCACGCAGTTGTGTGCCGCCGGCTTATTCCAATCCCACCAGCCTTCGCGCTTGATATGTCGCCCCAGCCAGCAATCGATCAGCACAGTTTGCGCCCATTCGCGCCAAGGACGACCCAGGTAGACCGAATCCGGCGCCACGCCATCCGGAGCTGTAAACGAACAGCCGTGGAACACAAAGCCGTGCGGCTCGCCTTCGGGCGTCGACGCCGCCGTCACGTAGCCGTTCACGTCCATATCGCGGTTGAGCGAGCGAATCTCGCACCCCTCAAAGTAGGCACGCGCGCCGCCAAAGATAAAGTCGACATCGCCCTCGATCCGGCAACGTTGAAAATACTGGCGCCCCACCCGGCGCGGCGCATACTGTTTGGGTCCTATAAACCCGCCCGGTTTGGCCTCATGCGGCGGCAGCGGACCCAAAAACAGCGTGTCTTGGTGTCCCTTAATGCAGCAGGCATCGACAACCAGACGGTCGCCATCAGCATACAGGGCAATCGCTTGACCGACCTCGCGCCCATCGCCCGCATCGTTTTCGATCGTGAGGTTCTCGAGCCGTACGTCGTCGGCATCGACCAAAACGGTATAGGTCCTAAACGTGCCGAGCGTGCCGTCGACGCCCGAGCCGTCCTCCGAAGGCATCTTGGCACCCAGGCTGCCCACGATACGCACGCTGTCGGCCGTCTCTCCCTCAATCGTCACATGCGAGCGATGAATCTCGACCCGCTCGCGGTACTCACCCGGCTCGATATGGATTGTCACCGGCCGTCCGTCATTCGGACAGGATTCGTCAATTGCCTCCAAGGCCTTAGAGATACTGTGATATGCCCCCGCACGCTCGGGCGAAACCTCAAAAAATCGTCTCTCACTCATCATCAGTCACCGCGTCCTTTCGTCGTAGACCGTCTACGTTGCAGTTTCGGCATATAAAAAGTTCGCGCAATGGGTCGGGAAGGCCCTGCCCATCGCGCGCCACGACATACCGAATGTAATTGTTTAGGAGCAAACGCCTACGCACGGATAACCTTGTCGACGTTCTGGAGCTGCAGTTCCTCGCCGTCCTGGCCCTCGATCACCACATTTTGCAGGTCGAGTACCTTGACGTTTTGCGCGATGATGCCCTGGCGCACCATGGGCTCAACGCCGCAGGCCATGGCCGGGACAAAGGGCTCGGCATCCGGCGCGAAGGTCACGTGGACATCCTGGAACGTCAGGCGCGTCACTTTGCTCTCGGGCAGGCCCGTGATGTAAGCAGCAGCCGCGTGGCAGTTAGTAGCCTCGATATCACAAAACGTCGTGGCACCAAAGCCAGGTGTGCGGTCGTCGACGGGCAGTGCCTCGCGAGACTGCACGTAGTCGGTCTTGCCGTCCTTGTCGCAGAAGTAGAACGAGTTGACCACGAAGGGCGTAAGCACCTCGTCCATACGAATGTGCTCGAAGGTGATGCCCTCGTTAACGGCGTCCTTGCCGCGCCCGCGGCGGGTCTTGACGCGCAGGCCGCGGTCGGTGCGCTCAAAGAGGCACTTGCTCACGGTAAGGTCCTTGATGCCGCCGGCAGCCTCTGAACCCAGGACCACGGCGCCGTGACCATCGTGCATGTAGCAGTGAGAGATCAGCACGTCGTGTGTGGCGGGACGAAGCTCGGGCTCAATGCCCAGCTTGCCGCTCTTGATGGCGATGCAGTCGTCACCCACCGAGAACTGACAGCCAAGGATGCGGACAAAGCCGCAGCTCTCGGGATCGAAACCGTCGGTGTTGTGGGAGTTCTTGGGGCCCTCGATGGACAGGCAGAGCGCATCGACGTGCTCGCACAGGATGGGGTGGATGTTCCACGCCGGGCTGTTGCGGACGGTGAAGCCGGCAAGGCTCACGTTTTGGCACTCGGACAGGAAGATCATGCGCGGGCGGGCGACCTCGCGGCCCTCCTCCGGGCGAAAGATGTTCTTAAAGTCCTTGTTCCACCAGTTGTCCTCGGCAAAATCGGTCTGACCGTCAATCGCGCCGCGACCATAGATGCACACGTCGTGCACGCCCAGACCCGTAAAGGTAGAACAGTAGGTCGAGAAGCTCTCCCCCTCCCAGCGGCCCAGGGGCAGCATATCGGTACCGGCATAACCGGCGCCCTCGTTGCCCGTGACCGTTCCCGGAATGTAGGCAAGCGCGGCACGATCGTGGCGGGCCAGCAGCACCGCTCCCTCGGCGAGCTCGATGTTGATATTGCTCTTAAGGAAGAGAGACTTGATGCGATAACTACCGGCGGGGATCAGCACGCGGCCACCCTTGGGGCAGGCCATGATGGCAGCCTGGATGTTGGTGGTGTCATCATGCTCGGCATCGCCCTTGGCGCCACAGTCGCGAACGTTGATGGTAAAGGGCTCAGCCGGCGTGGTGACACCTACGCTCAGCTCACGCTCGCCACAGACAAAACGGACCAGGTTGCGCTTGCCGGGGGTCAGGCCGTCGACATAGGTCTCGACCGTATTCGTGGTACCGGCGGGCTCGTCGTTGACAAAGATCTCCCACGTATCGGCGCAGGTAAAGTAACCGCCGTCGTCAAGCTCGATAACCGCCGCGCGCGCGTTGCGCCAGATAACGTTCGTCTCCATGGGTTTCTCCCTCAAAAAGATGCTCTAAAGGCAAATTGTACGCTGTTGAAAAAGGGCCGTGCCTGCCGGCGGAATTCCGGTGGCACGGCCCTGTGATTTGGACGATATGTCGGCCTTACTCGGCGGGAGTTACGCTACCGTCCTGGAAGCCAACGTTGTTGTGGGCAAAGCAGTCCTCGTACTTAAAGCCGGAGAGCTCCTCGCAAAGCGCCTTGACCTCGGGCTTGACGTCGGCCATCTTGCCACCCTCCTTGACTCGGTGAATCTCGTCGCAAAGGACGTCGCACTGCTCCTTGTCGATCTTGATGCCGCGGGCAAGGACGGCCGCAAGCAGGAAGAAGCCGGCGCAGCCGATGATCATGTAGCCGCAGATATACAGAGGCACGGTAGCGGGCTGGGTCACGGCGTCGCTATTGCCGGCGGTCTGAATGAAGCCGGAGGCAGCAAGGACGATAGCCCACACGTTGACGGCGATAGCCTGGGCGATCTGCTGGCAGAGCTGCTGCGCGGAGCTGTAGATGCCCTCGCGACGACGCAGGGTGATGAGCTCATCGACATCGGGGATGTAGTTGAGCAGAACATCGGGCAGGTACTGGAAGCCGACGTAGAAGAACTTCCAGATGGCGAAGATGATGGGGTAGGCGATCATGGCGATGGCGACCGTGGAGGTGCCATTGATCTGACCAAAGGCGAAGTAGTTGTAGGCGATGATGCACGCAGCGCAACCGACGTTGGCCAGGTACCAAGACTTGTGGAAGCCCTTCTTGGCCATGAGAGCGACTCAGATGGCGGTGCAGACGATAGCGACGACCTTGCCAGGCATCTCCATCACGGACTCGTAGGACTTAGGAATCTGCAGGCAGTAGACGATGAAGAAGGACAGGCAGGCAGACCAGCAGGCAGCAGCGAGCTTCGTGGAGACCTGTGCGTACAGGACCTTGCGGAAGGACTTGTTGCGGAAGGTGGAGATTACGTCGATGAAGAACTTCTTGATACCCTCGCCGACGCTCTCGATCTTCTCCTGAGCGACCTCCTCGGGGGTGTGCTCCCACGTGGACAGGTACACGCAGAGCAGCGAGATTGCCATGACCGAAGCGTTGATCGTAGCGATGATGAAGTAGCTGAACGGGTTGGTCTCGCCGAAGGTGCCAAAGCCGAAGCCCACAAGTGCAGCCATCAGGAAGCCGGCGGCGTTACCAAAGAGATGCTTGTAGCCGGTGAGGTACGTACGCTCCTTGAAGTCGTCGGTCATCTCGATGGTAAGCGGCGACAGGTTGGCGGTGCAGAACGTATACGCGACGTTGTAGATCAGGTACAGCACAAAGTAGTACGGGAAGCCAAACGGCGTAGCCACGAAGATGAGCGGCTCGGCGATCATCATCGGGATGGCCAGCAAGATCCAGAAACGACGACGACCAAAGATGCGGCCAATCTTGGTGGCATAGAAGTTATCGGCCACAAAGCCCATCAGCGGGCAAAGAATAGCGTTGACATAGATGGCAAACGAGCTGATCAGTGCAGCCTCGCCTGCGGACAGGCCACACTCCGTGGACAGGAACAGCACCATGTAGCTGTGCGTAAAGGTCAGGGCACCGGAATTGAGCATACCGCCCATACCAAAGCCCAAGCGCGTCCAGAATGTGATCTTACGCTTTTTTCCGATCTTATTAGTCATCGAGCTCCCTCTCTTTTCTCGATTGTCTTGCAGCAAGACATTGGAGTCCACACTGACATCTGTCTGCCCAGCGTTCAGGGTGAACGTTTAGTTAGATTATGCGCGATTGCTTATGATAGGTGAACGTTCACTTGAATAATATCCTTGAACGGTCGATTTTTACCGCTGAACGGACACAATTGAGATCCTCACACCTATTTTCTGCTGGTAAGGGTGCCATGCTGGACAGCCATGAGATAGGTGAACGTTTATCAGATTTTCCAACATATTCACTTAACCACGAAACGAAAAAGCCCCGCCGGGAACACTCCCGATGGGGCCGGTGACATCTCGCTATGCTTGGGCGCACTTGCCGCTACAAGCAGACGCCGTCCTTCCAGATACTGATCTCGTGACAGCCACGGCGCTCAGCACTCGTGAGCTTACCGCTCGCCGTCTCCAGCACCAGCTGGTACAGATCGTGGGCAGCCTCGTCGAGCGTACGCTCACCCGTGGCAATCACGCCAGCGTTAAAGTCCATCCAGTTGGCCTTGTGGTCGCACAAACGCTGATTGGTGAACACCTTGAGGGTAGGCGCCGGCGCGCCAAACGGTGTGCCGCGGCCGGTCGAGAACAGAATCACGTGGCAGCCGGCAGCCGTCAACGCCGTGGTGGATACCATGTCGTTGCCCGGACCGCACAGCATGTTCAGGCCGTGTTTATTTGCCTGGCCGGCATACGGCAGCACGTCGACGATGGGGGCAGATCCGCCCTTTTGCACGCAGCCGCAGCTCTTGTCCTCGAGCGTGGTAATACCGCCGTCCTTGTTGCCGGGACTCGGGTTCTCATAAACGACCTCGCCGTGGCTAATAAAGTAGTCCTTAAATCCATTGAGCATGTCGGAGGCAGCGTTAAAGACCTGCTCATTCTCGCAACGGTCGAGCAGGATGCTCTCCGCGCCAAACATCTCGGGCACCTCGGTAAGCACCGACGTGCCGCCACGGGCGACGACCATATCGCTCACGCGACCGATCGTGGGGTTGGCGGTAATGCCCGAAAGACCGTCGGAGCCGCCACACTTAAGACCAATGACCAGCTCGGAGGCCGGAATGGGCTCGCGCTTGGACTGCTTTGCCAGGTCTGCCAGCTCGGCCAGAATCTTGTGACCCTCGATTTGCTCGTCGGCTACATCCTGGCAGGTGAGAAAGCGAACGCGCTCGTGATCGAAGTCACCGAGCTCGTCGAGCACCTGCTGGTGTGTGCAGTTCTCGCAACCGAGCGACAGGAACAGCACGCCGGCCGCATTAGGATGACGCGAGAGCGCCACCAGCAGACGACGCGTCTGGGCATGGTCGGCGCCGGTCTGCGAGCAGCCAAAGGGATGCGGGAAGTAGTAAACACCCTCCAGCGAGCCATCGACCAGATCCTGGGCCTGCTCACACATGGCACGGGCGACTTCGTTGACACAGCCGACCGTGGGGATGATCCACAGCTCATTACGCGTCGCGGCACGACCGTCGGCGCGGCGGAAGCCCATAAAGGTCTCAGGCTCAACGGGATCCACGACCGGATGCGTGGGGTTGTAGGCGTACTCGACCTCGCCCGAAAGGTTGGTCTTCACATTGTGCGTGTGGAGCCACTGACCGGGCTGGACATCGCCCGTCACATGGCCGATAGGAAGGCCGTACTTGATGACGTCCTCCCCTGCGGCAATCGCGCGCACCGCCATCTTATGGCCCTGCGGAATATCCTCCACGGCCACGACCTCGCCCACCCCGGGAACCGCGACGGCAGTGCCCTTGGCAAGCGGCGACAGCGCAACGATCACGTTATCGGCCGGATTGATCTGGATAGTATTCATTACAAATGGTCCTAACCCTACAGGTTGAGCAGAAGTCGAGACGCGGGCACGCCGTCCCGCGCCCGCGTCTGCGCCGGAAATTTACGCCTGAGCGTTGGCGAAGGCCTGCTTGGCGCCCTCGGCACGCACGACAGCGAGCGCGCTGACGACAAACTCCTCAAGACCTGCGATTTGCGTAAGGTCCTCGCCCCACATCTGCTCGTTGGTGAGCACGTCGTGCACCAGCTGGGCATCGTCGGCGCCGGCATGGGCGGCGTAGAAGTCGAGCACGAAGGCGTCGTCCTGAGCGGTGTACTCGGTGCCGTCGGAGCGACGCAGGTGCAGGCCGTCGCCCTCGCGGGACACGAGCTCCTGCGTGTAGAAGGAGATGAGCGTAGCGAGGCTCGTCGCCAGGCACTTGGGCAGGTTGCCGGTCTCGGCAACGTAGTCCTTGAGTGTGGGCAGGTCGCGAGCGCGCCACTTAGCCGTGGAGTTGAGGCAGATGGAGAGCAGCGCATGATCAATAAACGGGTTGTCGAAGCGGTTTTCGACGGCGGCGGCAAAGGCCTTGCAGTCCTCGACATCCAAGTCGGCGGCAAGCGTCGGAATGACCTCGTCGTAGAGCATGGTGTTCATGAAGCCGCGAATGGTCTCGTCATGCATGCAGTCGCGCACGATATCAAAGCCGGCAACCCAGGAACCCGGAACGAAGGCGGTGTGGGCACCGTTGAGGATGCGGACCTTGCGCTTTTTGTACGGGGTGACGTCGGGAGTCACAAAGACACCCGGAAGACCAGCCTTCACAAAGGGAAGCTTCTCGGCAAGCGACTCGTCACCCTGGATGCCCCACATCTGAAAGGGCTCGCGCACGGCCAGGAAGGGATCCTCGTAGCCCAGACGCTCAGCCACCGCGGCGGCCTCGGATGCGTCGCGGATACGGCCCGGTACGATGGTGTCGACGAGCGTGGTGCAGACGGTGCAGTCGTTGGCCATCCACTGCGCAAACTCGTCCTCCCAGCCCCAGTCGCTCACATACTGGTTCATGATGCGCAGCAACTCCTCGCCGTTGTGATCGATGAGCTCGCAGGCGAGGACGATGACGCCCGGCTTACCGGCAGCCCAGCGGGTGTGGAGCACCTGGGCAAGCTTGGCGGGGAAGCTCGCAGGTGGCATGTCGTCGGCCTTGCAGGACGGGTCATAGGCGATACCGGCCTCGGTGGTGTTGGAGACGATGATCTCTAGGTCGTCGGAGACAGCGACCTCCATCATGGCACGGTAGTCGTCCTCACGATACGGGTTAAGGCAGCGGCTGCAGGCGCTGATCACGCGGGACTCGTCAACCGTGTTGCCGTTCTCCTTGCCGCGCACCAGCACGGTGTACAGATCGTCCTGGGCATTGATACCGTCGGCAAAGCCAAAGGCACCGCTGATGGGCTGCACCATGACGACCTTGCCGTTCCAGCCGGTGGCCTCGTTGCCCATGTCAAAGAAGCGGTCGACGAAGGCGCGCAGGAAATTGCCCTCGCCAAACTGCAGAACCTTCTCGGGAGCATCCTTGGGCAGCAAATAGCCCTTGTAGCCGATCTTCTCGAGCGCATCGTAGCTGATGTTCTCCATCTATGTGTCTCCTTAGATGTCTGTTAGCGTGCAAGCAAAACGGGGCTCCGCGTGTGGCAACGGCGCCCAGGGTTCGATGTGATTCGATGCGGGCTTAGGCCTCGACGGTGTCCAGGTCAAAGCCAAAGTAGCGGACCGCATTGTTGTAGCTGATGTCGCGCACGATACTGCCCAGCAGCTCCATGTCGGCCGGGTACTTGCCCTGCTCGACCCACTCGCCGATCACGCTGCACAGCACGCGACGGAAGTACTCGTGGCGCGGATAGGACAGGAAAGAGCGGGAGTCGGTAAGCATGCCCACAAAGTTGCCCAGCACGCCCTCGTTAGCCAGAGCCGTAAGCTGCTCGCGCATGCCGACCTCGTTGTCGTTGAACCACCAGGCGGAGCCGTTCTGGATCTTACCGGCGGTCGGAGCCTCCTGGAAGCAACCCATGACGGTATCGATCATGGTGTTATCGATGGGGTTCAGGCTGTACAGGATGGTCTTGGGCAGGCCGCAGGTCTCCTGGATGGAGTTGAGGAAATCGGCGAGCTGGTCGGACGGCGTGTAGTTGGAGATGCAGTCGTAGCCGGTGTCGGGACCGAGTTTGGCGAACATGGCGCGGTTGTTGTCGCGCTTGCAGCCAAAGTGCAGCTGCATGGCCCAGCCCAGACGGACATACTCGCCGGCAACGAACTGCATAAAGGCAGTCTTGTACTTGAGGACCTCTTCCTCGGTAAGCGGCTCGGCAGCCAGACCCTTGGCAAAGATAGCCTCGATCTCGTCGGCGGTAGCCGGGACGTACATAACGTAGTCGAGTGCGTGGTCGGAGGCGCGGCAGCCCAGCTCGTGAGCAACGTCGTAGCGCTTGGAAATGGCAGCCTTCATGCCCTCAAAGTCGCTGACCTCAACGCCGGCAACCTCGGAAAGGTGCTTGCAGTAGTCGGCAAACTCCTGGCCGCGCTCGATGCGCAAAGCGGCATCGGGGCGCATGGCGGGAACGACCTGAACGTCAAAGCTGTCGTCGGCGGCAATCTTCTTGTGCCACTCAAAGCTGTCGGCGGGGTCGTCGGTAGTGCAGATCATGCGGACGTTGGACTGCTTGATCAGGTTGCGGCAGGTAAAGCTAGCCTCAGCGAGCTTGGCGTTGGCAAGGTCCCAGACCTCCTGGGCAGTCTTGCCGTTGAGGACGCCCTCGTAGCCAAAGTAGCGCTTAAGCTCCAGGTGGCTCCACTCAAAGACGGGGTTGCCAACGCAGCGACCCAGGGTCTCGGCCCATTTTTGGAACTTCTCGCGAGCAGGGGCGTCGCCAGTGATAAAACGCTCGTCGACGCCGTTGGCACGCATCAGGCGCCACTTGTAGTGGTCGCCGCCCAGCCAAACCTCGGTGATGTTCTCGAAACGCTTGTCCTCCCAAATCTCCTTAGGAGAAATGTGGCAGTGATAGTCGACGATGGGCATGCCCTCGGCAAAGTTGTGGAACAGCTCCTCGCCGGTCTTGGTGCTCAGCAGGAAATCCTGATCGTCCATAAAGTTTTTCATCAAACAGCCCCTTTGCTGGCAAGGCGGGCGCACGGCGCGCTCGTTATCCTTTAGGTGAACGTTCACTATACTAATCCATTGCACCTCAAAAGGTGAACGTTCACCTAACCACCACGGGGTGAACGGTAGATTTTGCCCGTTCAACGGTTGCTGGAGATGTGACTTGCATGTATTGCGGACTGGTCGACATCCCCGAACACCGAACTTGAGCGCTTTTGCTCAGGTGGGTCATGTCCCGATGTACATTTTTGGGAGTATTCAGCATTGGAGCGCGCCGTGCGCCATCCTCAGCGTCCTATTTGGAACGCAGATAGCGCCCGATCGGCATAAAAAGTGCCCCCGATGGCAAATTACGCCATCGGGGGCACTTAAAACAGTCGTTCTGCACCTCATTCAGGGCATGCCAATGCTGAATACTCCCAAAAATGCACGTCGCAAGAGGGGGTACCTGCTCAATCGGCTAAATACCCGCAAGTTCGCAGTAGCGATCGACATTGCTGGCAAATACCATCTCGACGGCGCCCTTCTGGACGGGCACCGTCGGGGTCCTTCCCCACAGCAGATAATCGCCCAGCGTCTTAGCGCCGCGATACGCCAGGCTCGTCGGGTCCTTATAGACAATATTGGTAAAGATACCGCGGCGCAAGGCCAGAGCACTTTCGGGAAACAGGTCGTTGCCGATCACCATGACCTGACCGGCCTTGCCGGTCGAGACGAGCGCGTCGGCAACCACTTCGGAACCAACGGCAAAAACGCTACAGATAAGTTCGGGGGCGTCCGGCGCACTCAAGCGCTTTTCGAGCTCATGCTCGAGTTGTTTGACTTGCGCATGGGCACCTGCAAGATCCTCAACCTGCCATGGAATATCACGTTCGCGCAGGTAATTGTGGAAGGCGCGGGCGGTTAGATAGTGCGAATCGGTATATGGGTCGCCTGTCAAAAGGAGCACGCGGGCGTCGGCCCCAGAAGCATGGACCAGGTTTGCCGCCTGCTCGGCCATAAGGCTGCCTGCCGTCGAATAATCGGCCAAGCTCGCACCCAAACGATTCAAATGCGGACGGTCGCCGTCGACAAGCTCAATCGTCACGCCCGCCTCGGCGATCTGCCCCAAAAGCTCAGTCGCACGATCGTCGCCCGGCGCATAGGCGAGCAAGCCATCAATCTTCTCGCCCACCTGCAGACGCTCGTCGATTTGCTCGAGTGCATCAGCGTAGCCGCCCACGCCAAATTCAACGCGCTCAACCGTAATGCCCCGGTCGATGGCCTCCTGTTCAAAGCGATTGCAGCCTTCCCACAGGTAACGGAAAAAGTACGCTCCCTCGCGCGATGCGCGGGGCAGGCAAAACACCAGATTGATATCCTTGCGGCGCAGGCTTGAGGCACTTGTGTTGCGGTGATAGCCCATGGCCTCGGCCTTAGCGTTCACCTTGGCGCGCACGGATTCGCTCACGCCGGCCTTTCCCGTCAGAGCCTTGTGCACGGTATTGATGGAAACGCCAAGCTCGGCGGCTATGTCCTTCATGGTTACGCGAGCGCTCATGCGGTTACTCCGTTATAGATAAGTTGCCAATTAATAGTCCAGTTAACGATACCCCAAAAATACTCTTCGACTCGCCGTGCTCTCCCTCAAATGCACAAAGCGCCCCGCGAACGGATGCCCGCGGAGCGCTTGGATGTCCGGACCTTATTTGATACCGCGACCCAAGTCTTCGGCGATTTTGTCTACGCCCTTAAGTGCAGCGCACGTCTTTTTGTTGGAGCAATGCCCCGTGCAAACGCCACCCTGAGCGCAGTCGGCGCAGGTGCCCTTGCGGTAGATGCGCACGCACACGGCGACAAACGCAACGCCGATAACAGCCAGTACAACAATATCGATAGGTGCCATAGCAAGCCTCCTTTAGTTAACCATCACTTACTTTACCCCATTCCCCTCCTGCCAAAAAAGAACAGGCTTATTTTGGTTGGTTTTATCTGCAGAAACGCCACATCTCCCCACCACATTGGTACAAGGCAACCTATCCGGAATGGGTGAAATCATGATCATAGAGCTCATCTCGCTGCCTCACTCAGCAATAAGGTTTACCCTGGTGCTATTTTTCTCGATACGATAGACGCCGACCTTGCCTGTAACGCCGTAATGCTTTTTAAGTAGACCCATCTCCGCAGAACTGGACTCGATTACGATGAGCTTGTCATAACCCGACAGAAGGTTATCCATATTGGGCTCATAGAACGCGCATATGGCATCGGAATGCGGGGCAAACAAATAATATCGAGCCACATACGTGAAGTAGTACGAAGTCATAAGCCCATCGCGATCGGAACCGAACAGCAAATAACGAGTACCGTCTTCTTTACCCGATGCCGGCCAGCGATCACCGACGACATCTCGGACCGTCGCCGGAAGCGAAGTGTCGTATGTCTTTGCATTGAATAGCATGCCGTTGTATTCACTCGTCAAAAGGCCAAGCGACAAGGCGATGCAGCCCATTACAACCTGTTGGTATCGCCGCTTATGTAACGGCGTTGCATGGCAGGGGGAACCATCGGACCGGAATTTCATCTGCCCCTCAAGCTCAACGGTAACTGCCATCGCCAGGCCACCGACAAACAATGCAATGATGCTGCAAGCATAACGATCGAATCCAGCAAGCCTCAAGGCCTCGTCCATTGGCATCGAGAAAATGTACATGGCGAGAATACCCACATAGTAAACAATTGTCATGAAATCAAGCGCAACCAGTGCGCGGCGCACATGTGTCAACTGATGCCCAAAGCGCCACCGAGCAGCCGCTAGCAATGCGACAACAGCCAAGTTGCCGAGCAGGAAACCGAGCGCAGGCCTGGT
>JAXJLC010000038.1:0-1815 GCA_036297365.1 Collinsella sp. | reverse complement strand
GCTCCTCCTCGCGGGCCTTCTCGGCGGCGATGCGCTCGCGCTCGGCCTCGGCGGCGCGTGCGGCCTCCTCGGCGGCAGCCGCCTGCTCCTCGGCCTGCTTGGCGGCCTCGACTTCCTGGGCGCGGGCCTCGATCACCGAGGCGAGCTGCTTGCGGACCATAGCGACATAGGCGTCCTCCAAGGTGGAGGAAGCGGACTTAGCGGGAATCTTCATATCGGCGAGATGACCCATCAGTTCCTTGGAGGTCATGCCGAACTCTTTGGCCAGGGTGGACACACGGACTTTTGCCATATGACTTCACCTACCCTTTCTGGCACCTTGGGTGCCTAGAGACTGAACGAGCGTGAGAGACGCGCCAGGACCCACCCGGCGCGACCGCGCGCTAGATCAGGTCCTCCGCATCATCGAAGGCGTCGGTGTCGTGGACACCGCAGAAACGGGAGCCGGGACGAGCCTGGTTGCGGCACTGGATGCCGTCCTCGGACACGTACTCGCAGCGGCGGACGTCCTCGTCCTCCTCGTCACCGATCAGGTCGGCGGCGGGCTCCTCGTGAACGGGAACGTTCTTGAGGATGTCGGCGGCAAGCGTCTCGGACTTGATGTCGATGTGCCAGCCGGTCAGGCGCGCGGCGAGGCGGGCGTTCTGGCCCTCCTTGCCGATGGCGAGGGACAACTGGTCGTCGGGCACGATGACGCCGGCGTAGGCCTTCTCCTCGTCGATGAGGACGCGGGTGACCTTAGCGGGCGACAGGGCGTTGGCGACGTAGACGGCAGGATCGGCATCCCACAGGATGACGTCGACGCGCTCGCCACGGAGCTCGCCCACGACAGCGCGAACACGGCTGCCCTTGGGGCCGACGCAGGCGCCCACGGGATCCAGACGGTCGTCGAGCGAGTGGACGGCGACCTTGGAGCGCTGGCCGGGCTCGCGGGCGATCGACTTGATCTGGACGGTGCCCTCATAGATCTCGGGCACCTCCTGCTCAAACAGACGACGCATGAGCTCGGGGTGGGTACGGGAGATGACAATCGGCGGACGGCTGTGCTCGCCACGAACCGGCTGCAGGTTGGAGTTGGGGTCGCGAACGTCGATGATCACGGCCTTGATGTGCTGGTTGTGCAGGTAGCGCTCGCCCATCGGACGCTCGTTGCGCTCGTTCTCGTAACGGCGCTGGTCGAAGTGCGGAAGCTCGGCCTCGACGCCCTCGCGGATCTTAACGATCGTAAAGTCGGGAGTGGACTGCAGCACGGTACCGCTGATGAGGTCACCGATGCGGCCGGAGAACTCCTCATAGATCTGCTCGCGGGCGGAGTTACGCACGATGGCGTTGATCTCGGCCTTGGCGTGCTGGGCAGCGATGCGGCTCGTGTTCTTGGGGGTAACGTCGATCTCCTCGAACTCGGTGAAGTTGCCCTCTTCGTCCATGGAATCGTCGATCGGCTCCAGGCGGTAGACGTAGATCTTGCCGGTGGTGCGGTCGATGGTCACCTTGGCGCCCCACTCAAGATGCAGGATCTCGGCATAGCTCTTGGCAAGCGACTGCTCCAGGCGGTCGATCAGGTAGAGCTGGTCGATGTGCTTCTCCTGGCAAAGCTCCATCAGGGCGGACATCATGTCGGATGCTGCCATCTTACTTTCCTTCCTTCGCGGGCTTGAAGTCGTAGGTGGGCTTCAACTTGCACTTTTTAACATCAGAGAAATCGAGGGTAACGGACTCGCCGTCCTCGAGCTCGAGGGTCACGTTCGTCTCGGTGGCGGCGGCAATCTTGCCGGCGTACTTGCGACGGCCCTCGGTGGCGGTGGAGGTGAGCTC
>JAXJLC010000037.1:0-5172 GCA_036297365.1 Collinsella sp. | reverse complement strand
GTCCAAGCCGCCCGAAAGGCCGATAACGGCCGCCTTGGTGCCCGTATGGGCAAGGCGGGTCTTGAGGCCGGCGGTCTGCAGGTCGAGGATAGTCTCGCAACGCTCAGCCAGATCACCGTGGTCGGCCGGCACAAAGGGAGCGCGGGGGAAGACTCGGTCGATGTCGAGCGCATCGCGCAGGACAGGTTCTTCGGCCAGTACGCCCTCAAACGAAAACTCAACGGTCGCGGATTCCGGCGCATCGTCGGTGCGCGTCCACGTCGTCGAGCGACGGCGCTCGGCAACCAGGCGGTCAAGGTCAACGTCGGCGATGGCCATATCGCAGGTAAGCAGTTTGGTCGCGGCGAGCTTGGAGCCGTTTTCGTAGACGAGGTTCTCACCCGCAAAGACCATGTCGGTCGTGGACTCGCCCTCGCTCGCGTCCGCGTAGGCATAGGCGCAGTACAGGCGCGCGCTCTGATTGGAGATAAGGCTGCGGCGGTAATCTGCCTTACCGATAATCTCGTCCGAGGCCGACGGGTTGAGAATCACCGTCGCACCGGCAAGCGCCATCTCGGTCGAAGGGGGCGCCGGCACCCACAGGTCCTCGCAGACTTCAACGCCCAGCACCATATCCTCGGCACCCTCATCACAGCAGCGGTAGACAAGCCCCGAACCCAGCGGAACCGGACCCTGACCGGCAAATTCAACCCACACGGGATCCGCAGGCGACGGAGCAAACCAGCGACGCTCATAGAACTCGCCATAGTTGGGCAGATACTTCTTGGCCGTGAGGCCCAAAAGCTCGCCCGCGCAGCACACGGCGGCGCAGTTGTAGATGTTTTCTGCCACCGCAACGGGCAAGCCAACGGTAAAGACGATCGGCAGCTCACGGGTTTCATCGAGGATGTGCACCAGCGCTGCTTCGCAGGCATGCAGCAGCGTGCGGTTATGGAACAGATCGGCCGCGGTATAGCCAGTCAGATTAAGCTCGGGCAACACCAACGCGCGAACGCCGCGCCCGGCAGCATCGCGAACAGCCGCCAGCGCAACCTCGGCATTGCCCTCGACATCGGCCACGCGAATCTGCGGCGACGCCGCCGCCACACGCAAAAAGCCATCAGACTGAGAAAGGTGAAGATTCATAAGAATGCTCCCGTGCGTAGACGCCATTCACAACAATTAGCAAGTCCTATTGTAGTTCAACCGCCGGGTGGAACCGCATCCCACCAACTTGGTGAGCAATTGATGAGTTGATGGTATCTGTTAAATGTCACGTACGATTCACATCTGGTGGGTACCCTGATGGCTACACGAAACGAAGTAGATTTACACCGGGAGGACCCCGTATGACAACCAAGTACACCGACGCGCCGCGCACGCGCGTCATGACGCCGGCATCGCTCAACAACGGCGTACACGAGAACCATTCCATTGGACAGACCATGGCCATCGCGCCCAAAAAGGGCCTGTTCGACGACATTTCCATTCCCCAGATCATCGCCGGCGCCGCAGCTGCCGCCACGAGCGTGGCGCTTGCTTCAAAGATCGGCATTGCCGGCTCGGTGATTGGTGCCGCTGTGAGCTCAGTCATCACTGTTGTGTCCTCGCAGGTCTATCGCCACTTTATCTCCGCCAGCGCCGAAGCAATCAAGGGCACGCATGCCGCTGTCGACTACCCTGCCGGCGCCTACGAGCCCGTTGAGCCCGATGTCGAGGAGCACCTAGGTGGCGCCGCGACCACGCAGGAGATGCGCCAGGTTGCGGGACGCGCGACCACGGCGCGCGTCGCCCCCAACAGCCTGCGCGCCAAGGCGGCGGCAGAGCGCAGCCAGACACAAAAGAAGGTCATCGTCTTCTCGATCGCCATCGCCATCGTCGCGGTCATCGCCTGCGCCGGCGCCATCCTTATCACCACTGCCGGTGAGGGTCTGGGCGAGCGTCCCGAGCCAATCCTGTCGTCGCGCACGACCGAGAGCGATGCAAATGGCAACACCCAGTCGCAAGATCAGCAGGCACAGGCGGACGGCACGCAAGACAGTTCTACCTCTGCCGATTCGTCCTCGAACACCCAAAACCAATCGCAGGGCACCGATTCCTCTACGGCCAACAGTGGCACGCCGTCCGACACGACCGACTCAAGCCAAACGACTGACGGTTCACAGCCGAACACGGGAGGCCAGACGAGCGACACCACGTCGGGAACGGGTGCAGCAGACAGTAGCAACACCAACAGCTCGAGCGGAACCGCGTCCGGCACGGCATCTGACAACTCGAGCCAAGGCACGGCATCGGGCAACTAAGCACATTTGCCTCTCATAGATAACCGACCTATACAACGGGCGCGAATCGAAAGCGGTTCGCGCCCGTTTGCCTTGGGCGCCGCCATGGCGAACGCCATGCGATGGTAAGATGCTTTACATGTGTAAAGAGGAGATTTGCCATGAGCAAGACAATAGTTAGGCCCACGCTTTCGCTGGGCAACCACATCTATCTGTATCGCCTGCTGCGCGATGCGATTGGATGCGGCAAGCAAACATTTATGACGCAGGTCGAGGAGGCGCTCGCCGCTAGCGACATGACCGCTTATGACCTGGGCTTCGAGTCCACGCGCGAGCTGCTCGAGGAGCTCAACGACTGCGTTAAGCTGACCGTCTTTAAGGGCGGCCGCCTGTATGCCACCGTCATCGCCAACGAGGCCTGGGATGCCGCACTTGCCAAGGGCGAGGACAAGCCCAAGACCGCCAAGGGCGCCAAGCAGTCCTACAAAAAGAAAAAGCGCGGTGAGAAGGACCTCAAGGCCGTGCGCCCCAAGCACGTTAAGCGCACCGAGCCAGAAACCATGGTTGAAGCCGCGCCGGAACCCGAGCCCGAGACAGAGATCGAAGTCGCTATTGAGGTAACGGCAGAAGCCGAAACCGAAATCGCCGCCACGACCGATCCCAAAGACATATCCGAGCAGGAAGCCACTGTGGAGCTCAACGAGGCTCCCAAGTCGACAACCAAAGAAGCTGCTGACCAACCCGAGACGCCTGCGTTCCAAAACAGCGATGTCTTTGGCAACGAGGCCGAGGACGATCAGTCCGACGAGCCCGCAGATCAAGACGCTACCGAGTCGGCGCCGGAGCCCGAGACGCCGCAGCCCGCCATCTCGCTCACGGTCGTCTATGACCCCGAGAACGCCAACGCCGGCATCACCACCATGGCATCCACGCCCATCGAGGTAAAGCCGAGCGTCGAGAATCAGAGCGCTCCGCAAGTCGAGCTCGACACCGCGACCGCAGACGCACCCGCCATCGACAAGCCCGCAGATTCCGCGGCGATGCCGAAAGCGGACACCGAATCAGTACTCGGCACCGAACCCGCGCCCGTCATCGAGGTGACACCCGTCAATGAGCGGGCCTCCGCACCGGCGATGGCACCAACCCCCGCACCCGCAGCACCGACCATCCCCGAGGACTTCCCCATCGATTTCGCAACCGAGGTCTTCTGCCCCGGCCCGCTTCTGCACCAGCTGTCGACCTATCTCCCCTACGGCGCCGATACCCTCGGCATTGTCGGCGAGTACTACTGGATCGCCCGCGAGCGCGGTACCATCGAGGCCGCGCGAAACCGCGCAAGCTTCCCCCTGCGCTACACGCAGGCCGGCGAGCGCCGCGAGGTTGCCGTGCGCATCCGCCGCAATACCACCGGTGGCCTCGGATCCACCTGGGCCATCGATAAAGTCGAAGAACCCGAGCAGTAACGACAAACGACTCAAATCCAAATCAGGATTTGAGCCGTTTTTATTTGTTGATGTTGCGTAACCAACAGCGAGCGGGCCGCAAGTGCCCCAGGTTGCCGTGAAAGAGGAGCGACGCGTACTTCGGTACGCGAGCGACGGCTTGAACGGCAAGATGGGGTGCTTGCGGCCCGCGCAACGTCGAGCAGTTACGCGGTTTGGAAAACCGCGTAACGATCTAGTCGCGCGTCAGCTTACGGTGAATACGATGCGGCTGGGCTGCGTCCTCGCCAAGGCGCTCGATGCGGTTGGCCTGATAGGCCTCGAAGTTGCCCTCAAACCAATACCAGTTGCCCGGATTCTCGTCGGTGCCCTCCCACGCCAGAATGTGCGTGGCGACGCGGTCCAGGAACATACGGTCGTGGCTAATGACCACCGAGCAGCCCGGGAACTCGAGCAGCGCCGCTTCGAGCGAGGACAGCGTCTCGACGTCGAGGTCATTCGTGGGCTCGTCGAGGAGCAGCAGGTTGCCGCCCTGCTTGAGCGTAAGCGCCAAGTTCAGACGGTTGCGCTCGCCACCGGAGAGTACGCCGGCGCGCTTCTGCTGGTCCTGGCCTTTAAAGCCAAAGCTCGCCACATAAGCACGGCTCGGAACCTCGGTCTCACCGACCATCATGTGGTCCAGGCCATCCGAGACGACCTCCCACAGGTTCTTATCGGGGTCGATGCCAGAACGGTTCTGATCGACATAGGAGATCTTGACGGTCTCGCCCACCTCGAGCTCGCCCGAAGTCAGCGGCTCCAGGCCCACGATGGTCTTGAACAGCGTGGTCTTGCCCACACCGTTGGGGCCGATGACACCCACGATACCGTTGCGCGGCAGGGTGAACGATAGGTCGTCGATGAGCACACGGCCATCGAACTCCTTGTGCAGGTGATGGGCCTCGAGCACCTTGTTGCCCAGACGCGGGCCCACGGGGATGCGGATGTCGGTCCAGTCGAGCTTCTGGCTTGCGCGGGCCTCGGCCTCCATCTCCTCGTAACGAGCCAGACGGGCCTTGTTCTTGGCCTGGCGAGCCTTGGGCGAGCTGCGTACCCACTCGAGCTCGGCCTCCATGCGCTTGGCGAGCTTGGCGTCGCGGTTGCCCTGCGCCTCGATACGGGCGGCCTTGGTCTCCAGATACGTGGAGTAGTTGCCCTTGTAGGGATAAAGGTGACCGCGGTCGACCTCGCAGATCCACTCGGCAACGTTATCCAGGAAGTAGCGATCGTGCGTGACGGCAAGCACCGCGCCCTGGTAGTTGTGCAGGAAGTGCTCGAGCCACAGGATCGATTCGGCGTCCAGGTGGTTCGTGGGCTCGTCGAGCAGCAGCACCTCGGGGTTGCGGATGAGCAGCTTCGCCAGCGCGATGCGCATCTGCCAGCCGCCCGAGAACTCGGTGGTGCAGCGCGAGAGATCGCCCTCCTTGAAG
>JAXJLC010000036.1:0-8418 GCA_036297365.1 Collinsella sp. | reverse complement strand
AGGCCGATGTGCTCAGCCGCGCCAAGTCGCTCATCGTCGCCGTTAAGGCGCCGCTCGCCGAGGTCAAGTCCACGCAGGAAAAGGTGCTCGAGCAAAACGCCGATTACCTGTCGCGTGGAGCATTGAAGCAGCTTGAGGACCGCAACAAGCGCGAACTCAACGCGCGCGAGCGTTCGGGTATCATGGAAGCGCTGGCGAGCGCGCGGACGCTCATGCGCGACGTGCTGCTGACGCTTCAGGACGAGGCGGCCGACGTAGTGAACGAAGACGTGCGCGACACGATCGGGCGGCTTGCCGCCGCGACCAATGCTGCGGGTGCCACGCGGGCGCTCGAGGCAGTCGCGACCGCCGAGCGCAACATCGCCAGAAACGTTACTCCCCAGCTGGCCATCGAGGTCATGCTGTTCGATATCAGGAAGGCACTGAAATGCCGTTAGTCGTACCCGTTAAGTTTACCTACGCCTCGCGCGACCTGTGGTTCGATCCGCAGGATTTGGATATCCTCGAGGCCGATTATGCCATTTGCTCCACCGAGCGCGGAACCGAGATCGGCCTGGTCACGGCCGATCCCTTTGAGGTGCCGCAAGACGAGATCGGTCAGCCGCTCAAGCCCGTGCTACGCGTGGCGAGCGACATCGACCTACAGCTTGCCGACGACCTGGCCATCCAGGGCGACGAGGCCATGGTCGACTTCCGCCGCCTGGTCAAGGAGCTCGACCTCGAGATGAAGCCGGTGGGCGTCGAGTACCTGTTTGGCGGCGAGAAGGCCGTGTTCTACTTTGCAGCCGAGGAGCGCGTCGATTTTCGCCAGCTCGTCAAGGACCTGTCCTCGACGCTGCACATTCGCGTCGATATGCGCCAGATCGGCGTGCGTGACGAGACCCGCCTGGTGGGCGGCTATGCCCAGTGCGGCCAGGAGCTCTGCTGTACGCGCTTTGGCGGACAGTTTGAGCCCGTCTCGATTCGCATGGCAAAAGAGCAGGACCTGCCGCTCAACTCGTCCAAGATCAGCGGCGTGTGCGGTCGTCTGATGTGCTGCCTGCGCTACGAGTTCGAGGCCTACAAGGACTTTAAGAGCCGTGCGCCCAAAAAGAAGACGCTCATCGATACGCCGCTCGGCAAGGCGCGTATTCAGGAATATGACACGCCGCGTGAGCAGCTGGTGCTGCGCCTGGAGAACGGCAAAGTCTTTAAGGTCAACCTAGCCGATATGACGTGCTCGGAGGGTTGCAAAAAGAAGGCCGCCGAGCAGGGCTGCAACTGCCGCCCCGACTGCGTGACGCGCGACGTGCTCGAGCGCATCGAGTCGCCCGAGATGCGCCTGGCGCTCATGGAGCTCGATCGCGAAAACGGCGTCGACGTGGGCGATGGCCTGTCGAGTGCCGACCGTCTGGCCGGCACGTCGATGCCCAAGCGCCGTCGTCGCGATGCCGAATCCGATGCTCGCGCCGGTCAGGGCCAGGGCGAGGGCCGTGGCCGCGGAAAGGGCCGCGGCAAGGCCGAGGCACCCGAGGCTGAGGAGGCCGCCGGTGGCCGTCGTCGTCGCAAGCGCGCGGGCTCGGGCGATGCTACCGAGGCTGCAGCCGCGGGCAAGAACGCCTCTCGCGAGCGCGAGGTTCAGCAGCCCCAGCAGCAGAATCGCGGCGGTGGCATGAACCCCACACGTCGCCGCCGCCGTCATCTGTCGAGCGAGGAGCGCGAGGACGCCTTCCGCGCCGCAGCTGCTCGCGAGGCCGGTGCCGCTTCCAAGGGCCCCTCGGCCTCCGATGCGCCTGCCGACAAGGGCGGCAAGTCGCGTGGCGAGGAGGAGCGCGTGCCGCGTCCGCGCCGTCGCCATTCCTCGGGCGCGCAACAGAAGCCCTCAGTGCCCTCCGTGGCCGATCAGGTCTCGGATGGCGAGGTCAAGGTCACGCGCCGTCGTCCCGGAGATGGCGGGGGAGCGGCTGCCAAAGCTTCGCGTGGCGCCGCTCGCGACGAGCGCGAGCCGCGCGAGGATCGCGGTGGCGAGGGCTCGGCCGACCAGGGTCAAAAGCGCCGTCGCCGTCGCCGCTCCCGCAAGCCGCGCCAGGATGGTGGCGAGGGTTCGACCCCGTCTTCGTCCGCACCACAACCGCCCGCCGGAGAATAACGCCCGCGAGCGGATTTAGCCCGCCTTGCCCCGAGCGCATCGGGGTATCATAGCGCCGAATCAACAACCCTCCCTGCGACCGAACGTAGGGAGGGTTGTGTCTTGAAGAGCCATCTGAACATATTGAGCCGTCTGCAGGGTGCCGGTGCCCTACCGTTTGCGGACGAATTGCTACCGTTTGCCGAGCGGGTGGCACGCGAGGCGCTCGAGGCATTGTCGCCAACACGATGTACCGGCTGCGAGCGCGCCGGTGCGCTTATTTGCCAAGACTGTCTGGCCGCGCTCACGCTCATCGACCCACGGCATAGCTGTATCCGATGCGGCGCCCCGTTTGGGGATTTGCTGTGCACTGAGTGTTCGGTCGAGGGCACGTCCTCGGCAATGGCGGAGGCGCTCGATCGCTGCCTGGCGTGCGCCGTCTATGCGCATCCGCTGCCGCGCATCATTAAAGCGTACAAGGATGCGGGCGAGCGACGTCTGGCTCCGTATCTGGCGGAGCTGCTCTACGACACCGCCCTGCATGCCCAGGTCGTAGCGCCCGATCGCTACGGAGGTGTGCTGTCCGGTGCGGATGCGGTGGTGTTTGTGCCTGCGACGGCGGCAGCGTTTCGGCGGCGTGGTTTTGATCATATGGAGGCTATTGCGCGTCCATTTTGCGAGCTGTCGGGTGTTCCCCTGCTCGATGCTCTCGTCAAGTACGGGCATGGCGACCAGCGCGAACTCGGTCGTGAGGAGCGCCGCGAGCGTGCCCAAGGCATGTACGAGACGGTTGAGGACGTGCACGGCCGCCGCTTGCTGCTTATCGATGACGTTATCACCACGGGCGCGACGATGGCCGCGGCTTCGACGGAACTCAAGCGCGCCGGCGCCGCAGCAGTCGATGGCCTTGCTATCGCACGTGTTTGGTAGGGGTGGTTTTGTGGCAGTGAAGATTGAGCGGTGCGACGAGCCGACAAGCGAGCAACTGGCGGCCTCCATAATTCTGACCGGCGCCTCGGCGCTACGCATGATGCGCGCCGAGCGCCGACAAATGGGTTACATCAGCTGGAGGGACCTCGATCCCGATGAAGAGCGCCGTGTGCTGCGCACGTCGTCGCCCTCGACCGAGGACATCTATCTTCCCGACTTGGTGCGGATTGGGGCCGCAAGCGGCGAGGTGCAAGAGGATTTGTGCTTGCTGGCAGGGTCTGCAGCGCAGCGCCGCCGCATTCTTGGCGTGAGCTGGTCCGTATGCTCCGGGTTGCCCGCCGGCTCGATTCTAGAGGTGGAACCGGGGGTGTACAGTCTATCTCCCGAGGCCCTTTGTGTTGCCGTTGCGCGCGAGGTCGGCTGCATCCAGGCATTTGCCCTGGCTCAGGAGCTGTGCTCTAAGATTTCGCTGAGTGACCGCGGGAAGTATCTGCCTCCCTACACCTCGCCCGTTACGAATAAACTTGCAAAGGACAAGGACCAGCCAGCAGACGTGGGCTACTTTGAGGTTGAGCCGGTGCTGACGCCCGATCGTCTGGCAGATTACCTCGCGGTATGCAAGGGGAATGCGGCCAAACAACTGCAGCGTCTGTGTCCCTACTTGTCAGAAAACCTGCGCTCGCCCATGGAGTGCATCATGCTCGCCCTGTTTTCGCTTCCGTTTTCCTATGGCGGATTTGCCTGCGGTCCCTTTAAGACCGACTATAAGATCGAGTTCGATGACCGCGCGCAGGCAATCTCGGGGATGCCGCATGCAGTTTGCGATGCGTATCAGGAGGCAGCCCGGTTTGACCTGGAATACAACGGTGAGCTGGGTCATTCCTCCCGGAGGGGACGTATCCATGATGAAAAACGCAACACGGGCTTGATTACTATGGGAATCGAGGTCGCGACGGTCAACAACGAAATGCTCTGTGACATGGAAGCGATGGAAGCGCTCGCATGGCGCATGCACCAGCGCATGAGTAAGCGATATCAGAATCGCGTAGAGGCTCGTCGAAAGAGGCAAGATGCTCTGCTGAATACGCTCCGAGCGTGCTTTGGGCTCAAACCAGCGTAAAACTATGGCTTTATAGGGGGTCTGTTTATATGCTCTGTGCAAAAAACGGCAAATATGAGTACTGTTACTAGATTGGTGACAGCAAAAACAAAGAAACTTGGGCCGATAATCTGGATTCAGCGAAGAGATAATAAACGAATGTGGAATATCTTGGCGCCAAGCAGACTGTGCGGAACTCAAAAAGGGCTCGTGAGGCGGTAATACGCTGCTACTAAATTGGTAACAGTACTCATATTTGCTATTTTTTGGCCACGGCACCCTGAGACGGGTGCCCCGGAGCTCCCCGTAGGGGAGCTCCGGGCTTCATAGGGGCACGAATGGCCCGCTCCGACCTGCGAAATCTGTACTCGCGATGCGAATAACGCCCCTAACCTTAAACTTTAGCTTGAACTTAGCTATAATGCGCTTCGTTCCTACCAGGCTGTGGTTGCGGACGGACGAAATGCCCGTCCTAGTCCAAGACAGACGCGGTCAAAGGGATCCACGTAAGCGACCGCGTGCGCGCGGCGCGATCATGGCGCGTCCTAGATGTAAGTCGCACCGTCCGTTCTACTTTCTTTGGGGCAATACCGCCTCGCGGGCGAGCGGGTCAGTCGTGAAGGTGGCTGCGGCCTCCCGAGCAAACACCCCGGTGCGCAAGTGTGGGGTCAAATACCAGGTCAGCTGGTGGGAACAACCTGATATTCCGCGCAACGCACGGATCGTATACGACACAGAAGGCAGGGTAGTGGACATGGTGAGGGGCAGCTTGATGCACGCGGCTCGGTTAGGTGCTGGGACCGCAGCGGTCATCGCCGTTTTGGGCCTGAGCGGATGCGCGTTCAACCCGCTGTCTACGTTCACGACTCCCACGATCGACCAGATCGAGTACGAGACCGTCACGCCGGCGGTGTCGGACGATGCCCTGGTCACTCCCGGAACCCTGACGGTCGCCCTCGATACTTCCGATGCGCCGCAGGCCATGCAGGACGCCGACGGCGAGCTCACGGGGTATGCGGTTGACGCCGCCCGCGCCCTCGCAAGCCGCATGGGCCTTAAGGTCGCCTTTGTCGATGCGTCCTCGGCAGGTTCCGCGCTCGGCGACAAAAAGGCCGATATCTTTATCGGCGAGATTAACTCCACGGACGGGGACATTAGCTCGCTCGGCACCTGCCTGTACGATGCCACTTCCGTGTTCGGTAAAACTAGCGATGGTGGGTCGCTAAGCGTTTCCACCGATACCCTTAACACGTCCACCCTGGGCGTTCAGGCGTCCTCGGCCTCGCAGGAGGCGCTTGCTAAGCAGAGCATCACCGCCAACCAAAAGACCTACTCCAACATCAACGAGTGCTTTGAGGCGCTTGAGTCCGGCGAGGTCGACTATGTGATCTGCGACTCCACGGCCGGCGGCTACCTTGCACGCCTGATGAGCGAGGTCTCCTATGTCGGTTCGCTCGAGGCGCCCTCGACGCTTGGTGTTGCGGGCCTCTCATCCAATGACGAACTGTGTCGTGCTGTGAGCGATGCCCTCGACGACATCACGGTCGACGGTACGCTCGAGGCGGTCCACTCTGTCTGGTATGGCACGATGCCCTACGACCTCACCACTAAGACGGTTTCGGGCGCTAACGTGCAGCCGGGCGACTCTGAGTCCAGTGAGACCACGTCCTCCGGCAGCGAGTCCTCCGATTCCAACAATGAGACCGCATCCTCCGAGGACAAATCGTCCAGCCAGGAAGGCGCCATCACCGACGACGACATTAACAAACTCAATAGCTAGTTATTGCTAGGGGTGGTGTCTCCTATACGTTGGAAAGGACACTTCTTCACGGTTTCAACACGCACTGCCGGGCTTCCCCAATAGGGGAGCCCGGCTTTTTCATCCCAATAAAACCAGCAGGTCAAAGCTAATTTTCGGGACCAAATACAAAGCCGCCGGCCCCTCCTATAGCGCACTTTGCCACAGAAAAGTGCGAGACTTCGGTATGCGGTATCAAGCAATCGTTATTCGGGTCTTTAGGAATCCGCGTGATTAAATGCACGGCAATGGGTACATAGCCAGTACAGTAAGTCCCCGAGGCAGATTGGAGCCACGTATGGATATCAAGGTTTCTGGACGCAAGACGACGGTAACCGATGCTCTGCGTGCGCACGTGGATGAGAAGATCGGCGAGGCGCTCAAGGTTTTCGATATCGAGCCCATGACGGTCGACGTTGTACTTCGCTATGAGAAGAACCCCTCGAACCCCAACCCGGCAATCGTCGAGGTTACGGTTCGTGCCCGCGGTTCGGTGATTCGCGTTGCCGAGCACGGTGCAGATATGTACGCCGCCATCGACCTCTCCGCCGATAAGGTCACCCGCCAGCTGCGCAAGTTCAAGACCAAGGTCGTGGACAACCGCCAGGGCGGTGCCAGTGCAGCGGATGTTGCGCCGGTCGAGCGCGTCGAGGATCTGGCCGACCTGCTGCTGCCCGAGGAGGAGGACGACCTGCTCGTCCGCGAGAAGGTCATCGATGTCACCCCGATGACTGAGGAGCAGGCGCTGGTGCAGACAGATCTGCTCGGCCACGACTTCTACGTGTTCGAGAACGCGACGACTGGCCTCATCAATGTGGTGTATCACCGTAAGAATGGTGGATATGGCATCATCAAGCCCCGCATCGAAACACTTGACGAGTAAAATACGTTAACTTGCATGAGTTAACGGTTGGCGGCCATCCCATGCGGGTGGCCGCCTTTTTACGTAAGGAGTCGCTTTGATGGACAAGGCCGCATCCGCCGGTCATTCGGACCGTTGCCGCATCGTCGTCGATACCTGCTGCGACTTTAGCCCCGAGGTCGCCGCGAACCTCGATGTCGATATCTTGGGCTTCCCCTTCATTATCGATGGCGAGGAGCGCACGGACGACATCTGGTCGAGCATCACACCCAAGGAGTTCTACGACCGGATGCGCGCCGGTGCCCGCGTGTCCACCTCGGCTGTGTCGCTCGGTCGCTATATCGAGTTCTTTACCGAGTGCGCCAAAGAGGGCACGCCCACGGTCTACCTGTGCTTTACCTCGGCGCTGTCGTCGAGCTACAACTCCGCGTGCCAGGCGGCAGATGCCGTGCGCGCCGAGTATCCCGATTTTGAGCTTTACGTGGTCGACAACGCTCTGCCCTGTGCGACCGGCGCGCTCTTGGCGCTCGAGGCCGTGCGCCAGCGTTCGGCGGGACTGACCGCCAAGCAGCTGGTCGATTGGGCAAACGAGGCAAAGACCTACGTGCACGGCTACTTTACGCTCGAGAGCTTCGACGCACTGGCTGCCGGCGGCCGCATTCCTCCCGCGGCGGCGCAGCTCACGGCAAAGCTCGACGTCAAGCCCGAGCTCTCCTACGACCTGGCCGGCTCGCTGTCGCTGATCGGCGTCAACCGCGGCCGCAAGAAGGCGCTCAAGTCCATCCTCAAGTCGTTCCGCGAGAACTACGTGCCCGATCGCACCATGCCCATCGCCATCATGACGGCCGATGCCGAAAAGGATGGTGACTGGCTCGAAGCCGCCATCCGCAAGGAGGAGGGTTGCGCCGACGTCACGATCATTCGCGGCTCCGTGGGTCCCACCATCGGCTCGCACGTGGGCCCCGGCATGGTGGGCTGCGCGTTTTGGGGTAAGAACCGCGCCGACAAGGCGTCGCTTTCCGACCGTATCGCCCGCCGCGTGCGCGGTCAGTAGGCAAGCGCTGCGTCCGTAATCGCCCTCGACTCACAGCCCAAACGCTGGCACCGAGTATTCAACCTGGTAACAACACCCAACCCAAAAGGAAAGGTTTCATGGCAAACAAGCTCTCCGTCGCATTCATCGGCACCGGAATCATGGGTGCCCCCATCGCCGGCCACATTCTGGACGCCGGCTATCCCGTCACGGTCAACAACCGCACCAAGTCCAAGGCGGCGGCGCTTATCGAGCGCGGCGCCGTCTGGGCAGATACGCCGGCCGATGCCGCGGCGAACGCCGATGTCGTCTTTACCATGGTGGGCTATCCCTCCGAGGTCGAGGAACTCTACCTGGCGGGCGACGGCCTGCTCGCGTGCACTAAGCCCGGCGCGGTCTTGATCGACCTCACCACGAGCTCGCCCGAGCTTGCCCGTGACATTGCCGAGGCCGCCCAGGTTTCTGGTCGCATGGCGTTTGACTGTCCCGTCACCGGCGGCGAGTCGGGTGCTATCGCCGGCACGCTTACGGCTATCGTGGGCGCCACCGAGAACGACATCGCGCCGGTCCGCGACATCCTTTCCACCTT
>JAXJLC010000035.1:0-4865 GCA_036297365.1 Collinsella sp. | reverse complement strand
AGGGCGATGTCCTTCATGCCCTCGAGCTCCTTGGCCATAACCTTGGCGGCAGCGGGCGCCCAGGAGCCGGCCTCGACGAGCGCCACCGTACGGTTCTGATAGGCGTGCTCGGCAAGCGTGTGGATAAAGGTGCTCATGAACGGGAAGATCTCGCCCTGATAGGTGATGGAGGCGAGCACCAGGCGATCGTAGCGGAACGCGTCCTCAACGGCCTCGGCCATGTCGTCGCGAGCCAGGTCAAAGACGGAAACCTTCTGACCGCGAGCCTCGAGCGCAGATGCGAGCTCCTCAACGGCAGCCTTCAGATGGCCATACACGCTCGCGTAGGCAATCGTGATGCCCTCGTCCTCGGGCTGATAGCTCGACCAGGTGTTGTAGGTGTCGAGGTAATAGCCCAGGTTCTCGGTCAACACGGGGCCGTGGAGCGGACAGATGATCTGGATGTCCAGGTCGGCGGCCTTCTTGAGCACGGCCTGCACGAACTTGCCGAACTTGCCCACGATGCCAAAGTAGTAGCGGCGAGCCTCGCAAGCCCAGCCTTCCGGATCCTCGATGTCGTTGGCGCCGAACTTGCCAAAGCCGTCGGCGCTAAAGAGCACCTTATCGGTGGCCTCGTAGGAGAACAGTACCTCGGGCCAGTGCACGTTGGGGGCGCCGACGAAGGTCAGGCTGTGGCCGCCCAGATCGAGCACGTCGCCCTCTTTGACGACCATCTTGCGCTCGGGGTAATCGGTGCCAAAGTAGTTGACCATCATGCGGAAGGCGCCCATGCTGGCCACGATCTGGGCCTGGGGATAGCGCTCCATAAAGGCAGCGATGCCAGCGGAGTGATCGGGCTCCATGTGGTGAACGACCAGATAATCGGGCATGCGACCGTCGAGCACGGCCTCGATGTTGCCGAGCCACTCATCAACAAAACCGCCGTCGACCGAATCGGCGACAGCGATCTTTTCGCCCAAGATAACGTAGCTGTTGTATGCCATACCGTTCTCGGACACGTCGTACTGGCCCTCGAACAGGTCAATGTCGTGATCGTCGACGCCAACGTAGCGGATATCCTTGGTGATCTCCATCAGGCAAAGCCTCCTAGATAGACAAAAGAACCCGTCTATCATAGCACTCGGCTGCATCCCAACAGCTATCTGCCAGCATCCTTACCGATTGTTGTTGAAGTGCAAGATTATGCCGTTGAGCTGCGCAAACTACGAGCGCTGAGCCGCCGTGCTATGTCGAACGATGAGCTGGCCTGGAATACGAATGGCAACGGTTTTGTCCGATGCCCCCGCCTCGGGAACCGCATGCTCAAATACCTCGCGTCCGCGCTGATGCAGATCGAATCGTACGGTCGTGAGCTCGTTGTGCGCGACAAAGTCGTCAAGCGAATCGTCGACGCCCACCACGCTCACGTCTTCGGGCACGCGCAGGCCGCTATCACGCAGTGCGGCAATCGCGCCATTTGCCATCTGATCGTTTGCCGCATAGACCGCCGTCATGGTGTGATCGTGCTCGGCCAGGTGTCTGCCGGCCTCGTAGCCGCTGTTGGCAGACCAGTCGCCCTCGAGCGGCTCTGCCGGCTCGATGTGTTTACGCTCGAGTGCATCCTGCCAACCGGCGCGACGAAATTGTTCGTCAACCGAGAACGACGGGCCGCCAATATAGCGAATCTGCTCGTGCCCCAGCTCAAACAGGTGATCCATAAGCAAGAGCGAGCAGCCGTAATGATCGGAGTCGACCGTGGTCACCCGCGGGTGCGCGTACATGGTGACGATAACCGTGCCAATGCCCGGCAGTGGATCAAACGTCTCAAAATCGGGCGCCATGCGGCTCATGCCGATGATGATGCCGTCCACCGGCAATGCGGCCATACGACGCGTGGCCTCGGCAAGCGAAAATTCCTCGGTCTTGGACATCTCGACCAGCGTGATGGCACAATTATGCTCGCGAGCAGCGCTGGCGATGCCGTCGATCATTGAGAGGTTGCCAAACTTGGTGACATCGTTGACGCACAGGCCGACCGAATGGTAACGGCCGTCGCGCAGCGAGCGACCGGCATAACTCGGACGAAAGCCGAGCTCTTGCATAGCGGCCTGCACGCGCTGGCGCGTCTGCTCGTTAACGTTGGGCAAACCGTTGGCGACGCGCGAAACCGTCTGCTGCGAAACGCCAGCAGCGCGGGCGACGTCGGCCATGGAGACCGGACGCGTACCTGTATCGTTGGACGGGCGCCTTGCCACAGGATCACCTTCACCCTTGCGAGATCTGAATAGCGTGAATGCCGGCCCGGGCAGGAGTTTAGCCCGCGCCGAGGCCCGCTATCGTCGGACGCATGTTAACGTACTCTACTTTTTCAATCCGCATCTCTTCTGCTTTATAAGTCCATACGGCAATACCGTTCACGGCTGAATTTCTACCGATTACCAGATTCTCAAAAAGTGACAAGAGTTGTGTTATGAGTACGTTAACATAGCCCGTAACGTGCGGCATCGTGAACACTTGGTTCATGCCGCTTCAAGTTGTTAACGTACTCATAACGGCGCAAAACTTACCCGTACGCGCCAAGGAAAGGACTCCGATGACCACCCCCGACGAAAAGACACTCGCCACGCTCACCAAGCTGTTTGAGGAGGAGTTTGGGCCCATCGGCGATCGCCAGGTGCTCTACGTGCACGCGCCCGGCCGCTCCGAGATCAGTGGCAACCACACCGACCACGAGGGCGGCCACGCCATCGCCGGCTCGCTCGATGTCGCTGTCGACGGCATCGCCGTGGCAACCGACTCCAACAAGGTCCGCGTCGCCGACGAGGGCTATCCCACGTTTGAGATCGCGCTCGACACGCTGGGTATTCAAGAGTCCGAGAAGGGCACGTCCGCAAGTCTCGTCCGCGGCATGGCCCACGAGATTGCAGCCCTTGGCGTTGAGCCCCACGGCTTCGACTTCGCCTTCACCTGCTCCGTCCCCTCGGGCGGCGGTCTTTCGAGCTCCGCTGCCGTCGAAGCCGCGTACGGTCGTGCCATGGAGACGCTCTGGGGCGCGCCCGCCATTGAGCCCGTCACGCTCGCCCAGATGAGCCAGCGCACCGAGAACAACTACTACGGCAAGCCCTGCGGTCTGATGGACCAGGCCGCTGTGTGCCTGGGCGGCCTTGCCTACATGGACTTTGAGGATCAGGCCCAGCCCAAGACCCAGAAGCTCAAACTCAACTTTGAGGATCACGGCTATGCGCTCGTGCTCGTTAAGGTCGGTGCCGACCATGTGGCAGCTACCGACGACTACGCCGCCGTTCCGCGCGAGATGCAGGACGTCGCCGCCGAGTTTGGCAAGGCACGACTGTGCGAGGTCGACGTTGCCGACTTTGACGCCAAGCTCCCCGAGCTGCGCGCCAAGCTGGGCGACCGCGCCTGCCTGCGCGCCGTTCACTACTGGTACGAGAACGGCCTGGTCGACAAGCGCTGGGCAGCCCTGAACGCCGGCGATATCGACCAGTTCCTGACCCTGACGCGCGAGTCCGGCGCCAGCTCTGCCATGTACCTGCAGAATGTCGTTGCCAAGCTGGGCTCCGAGCAGCCCTCCATGTATGCGCTGGCACTTGCCGAGCACGTGCTCGACGGCCGCGGCGCCGTCCGCATCCACGGCGGCGGCTTTGGCGGCACCATCCAGGCCTTCGTGCCGCTTGATCTGGTCGATACCTTCATTACCAAGATGAACGGCTGGCTGGGCGAGGGTTCTGCCCGTCACTACGCTATCTCTGACAAGGGGGCTTACGCGGCATGGCTGTAATGACCGACGTGCGCGAGGCTGCGCAGAACCTGATCGAGTACGCCATCCACCGATCCATGATTGGACAGGACGACCGCATCTGGGCCTACAACACCATTCTTGAGTGCATTGGCGCCACGGGCCCCGCGCTCGACATGACCTGGGCGCTCAAGACCGAGAAGATTTCGCTCTTGCACCCCGATACCCTGCCCAACTTTGACCTTGAAGGCACGCTTGCCGTGCTTGCCGAGGCGGCTGTTGCCAACGGCGCCGCCGAGGATACGGCATCGGGCCGCGACCGCATCGCCATGCGCATCATGGGCGTGCTCATGCCGAGACCTTCGGTTGTAAACGAGGAATTCAACGGCCGTATGGGCGTCAACGAGCCCCGCGCCGCGACCGACTGGTTCTACGGTCTGTGCTGCGACGCCGGCTACGTGCGCCGCGCCGCCATCGCGCGCAATATCAAATGGAACACCCCCACCAACTGGGGTGACCTGGAGATCACTATCAACCTGTCAAAGCCCGAAAAGGACCCGCGCGATATCGCCGCGGCAGGTGCAGCCAAGAACGCGGACGAGAAGTATCCCGCCTGTCAGCTGTGCATCGAAAACGAGGGCTATCCCGGACGCTCCGCTGCAGCCGACGGCGGCGCTCACCCCGCCCGCCAGAATCTGCGCGTTATCCCCATCCAGCTCGACGGCGAGCGCTGGGGCTTCCAGTACAGCCCGTACGCGTACTTTAACGAGCACTGCATTGCCATGAGCTCCGAGCATCGTCCGATGCACGTCGACCGCAAGGGCCTGACTTGCCTGCTCGACTTTGTGGACCTGTTCCCGCATTACTTCATCGGCTCTAACGCCGACCTGCCCATCGTGGGCGGCTCGATCTTGTCGCACGACCACTTCCAGGGCGGCGCGCACGAGTTCCCCATGATGCATGCCACCGAAGTCTCGCAGTTTGGCGTGCCCGGCTTTGACCAGGTCAGCGGTACCGTGTTGCAGTGGCCGCTCTCGGTGCTGCGCCTGCGCTCGCATGACCGCGCTCAGCTGCTCGACGCTGCCGAGAAGATTATCCTCGCCTGGCGCGAGTGGACCGATGAGTCCGT
>JAXJLC010000034.1:0-6420 GCA_036297365.1 Collinsella sp. | reverse complement strand
TCCAACATGCAGCGTCAGGCCGTGCCGCTGGTTCACCCCGCCGCTCCCTATGTCGGTACCGGCATGGAGCGTCGCGCCGCCCTGGACTCTGGCGAGGTTACCCTGGCCAAGAACGCCGGCGAGGTCATCTATGCCGACGCCTCCAAGATTATCGTCAAGCATGCCGGCGGCATGGACGAGTATCACCTGGCCAAGTACCAGCGCTCCAACCAGTCCACCTGCATCAACCACCGTCCGCTCGTGCGCGTCGGTGACACCGTTGAGCAGGGCGAGCCTCTGGCCGACGGTCCTTCGACCGATCATGGCGAGCTCGCACTGGGCCAGAACCTCACCGTGGCATACATGCCGTGGGAAGGCTTCAACTACGAGGACGGTATCGTCGTGTCCGAGCGCCTGGTGGCCGAGGACCTGCTGACGACCATCAATATCACCCGTCACGAGATCGACGCCCGCGACACCAAGCTCGGCCCCGAGGAGATCACTCGCGAGATCCCGAACCTTTCCGAGGACATGCTTGCCAACCTCGACGAGGACGGCATCATCCGCATCGGCGCCGAGGTCGGCCCTGGCGACATCCTGGTCGGCAAGGTCACGCCTAAGGGCGAGAGCGCTCTGACCGCCGAGGAGCGCCTGCTGCGCGCCATCTTCGGTGCCAAGGCTCACGACGTTCGCGACACCTCCCTCAAGATGCCTCACGGCGCCTACGGCCGCGTCATCGACGTCGTCCGCTTTAGCCGCGAGAACGGTGACGACCTGGCCCCCGGCGTCAACGAGCAGGTGCGCGTCTACGTCGCCCAGCGTCGTAAGATCCAGCAGGGCGATAAGATCGCCGGCCGCCACGGCAACAAGGGTGTTATCTGTAACGTTCTGCCGGTCGAGGACATGCCCTACATGGCTGACGGTACCCCGATCGACGTTATCCTCAACCCGCTGGGCGTTCCTTCGCGTATGAATGTCGGCCAGCTGCTCGAGTGCCACCTTGGCTGGGCTGCCGCCTGCGGTTGGGATACCGAGAATGCAGATTCCGACAAGTATGTCCCCGGTCCGTTCTTCACCGCGACGCCCGTCTTCGACGGCGCCAAGGAGGACGAGATCGCCGAGGTCATCCGTCGCGCCAACAAGAATATGCTCAACAAGGCCACCGCTGCCTTTGGCGATCACATGCGCCCCGAGTTTGTCACCCAGCTTGACGAACGCGGTAAGACCCGTCTGTTCGACGGTCGCACCGGCGAGGAGTTCCGCGAGCCCATTACCGTGGGCACGTCCTACATCCTCAAGCTCGGCCACATGGTTGACGACAAGATCCACGCCCGTTCGACCGGCCCTTACAGCCTGGTTACCCAGCAGCCTCTGGGCGGCAAGGCACAGTTTGGCGGCCAGCGCTTCGGCGAGATGGAAGTTTGGGCACTGTACGCTTACGGTGCTTCCAACGTCCTGCAGGAGATTCTGACCGTCAAGTCCGACGATACCGTGGGCCGCGTCAAGACCTACGAGTCCATCGTCAAGGGCGAGAACGTTCCTGTCCCGGGTATCCCCGAGTCCTTCAAGGTTCTCGTCAAGGAGATTCGCTCCCTCGCGCTGGACATCGAGCCCATGCACGATGCCGACGAGGACGCCTCCGCCCCTGTGACCGCCGAGGAGACCTCTGCTCTCGACGACCTGGCAGCGCTCGCCGGCGTTGACGCCGACGTCGAGGCCGAGGATGCCGAGACCGCCGAGGCGCCCGAGGCTGTCGCCGCCACGACCACTGATAAGGAGTAGTTGACTGTGGCAGATTTCGAAGCTACTGATTTTGACTCGGTAAAGATCTCCCTTGCCTCCGCCGACCAGATCCGTTCCTGGTCGCACGGTGAGGTCAAGAAGCCGGAGACCATCAATTACCGTACCCTCAAGCCCGAGAAGGACGGCCTGTTCTGCGAGAAGATCTTCGGTCCCGCCAAGGACTGGGAGTGCTCCTGCGGCAAGTACAAGGGCATCCGCTTTAAGGGCATCGTCTGCGAGCGCTGCGGCGTCGAGGTCACCTCGGCCAAGGTGCGTCGCGACCGCATGGGCCACATCGAGCTCGCCGCTCCCGTGTCCCACATCTGGTATTTCAAGAGCCCCACGAGCTTCCCGATGAGCCGTATGCTCGACATCAAGTCCAAGGACCTCGAGAAGGTTCTGTACTTTGCCAGCTACATCATCACCGAGGTCGACTACGAGGCCCGCGAGGCCGACGCTGACGACCTGCGCGAGGAGCTCGCCGCCGATCTGGAAGAGATCGATGCCGAGTGCGCCCGCCAGATCGAGTCCCTCAAGGAGCAGGGCAACCCCGAGAACTTTGACGAGTTCTCCGACGAGGAGCCGCTGACCCCCGAGGAGATCGCCTCTGGCATCGTCGACATCGAGGAAGAGTGCAAGGACGAGAAGCAGCTCCGCACGGACGCCTTCAACGCCTTCATGAAGCTCACCGAGCGCGACCTCATCTCCGATGAGCCGCTGTTCCGCGAGATGACCCGTTACTACTCCATGTACTTCAAGGGTGGTATGGGTGCCGAGGCCGTCCGCGACCTGCTCGCCGCCATCGACCTCCCCTCCGAGGCCGAGAAGCTCAAGGCCATCATCGCCGACGAGGACTCCCAGAAGCAGAAGCGCGAGAAGGCCGTCAAGCGCCTCGAGGTCGTTGACGCCTTCCTGAAGGGCGGCAACAGCCCCGCGAACATGATTCTGGACGTCATCCCGGTCATTCCGCCCGATCTGCGCCCGATGGTCCAGCTCGACGGCGGCCGCTTCGCCGCGTCCGACCTCAACGACCTGTATCGTCGCGTGATCAACCGTAACAACCGACTCAAGCGCCTGCTCGACCTGGACGCCCCTGCGATCATCGTGAACAACGAGAAGCGCATGCTCCAGGAGTCCGTGGACGCCCTGTTCGACAACGGCCGTCGTGGTCGCCCGGTCTCTGGCCGTGGCGGTCGCCCGCTCAAGTCGCTCGCCGAGGCCCTCAAGGGCAAGCAGGGTCGTTTCCGTCAGAACCTGCTGGGCAAGCGTGTCGACTACTCCGGCCGTTCGGTCATCGTTACCGACCCCAAGCTGCTGCTGCACCAGTGCGGTCTGCCCAAGACCATGGCGCTGGAGCTCTTCAAGCCCTTCGTCATGAAGCGCCTGGTCGAGCTTGGCAAGGTCGAGAACATCAAGGGCGCCAAGCGCGCTATCGACCGCGGTGCCACCTTTGTGTGGGATATCCTCGAAGAGGTCATCGACGGCCGCGTCGTGCTGCTCAACCGTGCGCCGACCCTGCACCGTCTGTCCATCCAGGCCTTTGAGCCGGTGCTGGTCGAGGGCAAGGCTATCCACCTGCACCCGCTGGTCTGCTCGCCCTTCAACGCCGACTTCGACGGCGACCAGATGTCTGTCCACGTGCCGCTGTCCAGCCAGGCTCAGGCCGAGGCTCGCGTGCTCATGCTCTCTGCGAACAACCTGCGCTCGCCGGCATCCGGCAAGCCGGTCAACATCCCTTCGCAGGACATGATCATTGGTGTGTACTACCTCACCCAGGTCCGCGAGGGTCTGCCGGGTGAAAACCACGTGTTCGCCAGCTTCGACGACGCGCTGCACGCCTATGACTGCCGCTCCGAGGTCGACATGCAGGCCAAGATCCAGATCCGCGTGTCCGCTGCCGATGCCAACGTCATCAACGAGGACGGCACCCGTATCTTCCGCGTTAAGAACGGCGAACAGAAGAACGAGTTTGTCGACTACGATGTCACCGGCAACAAGACCGCGCGCTTCGAGACCTCTATCGGCCGCATCATCTTCAACCGCCAGTGCCTGCCCGAAGACTATGAGTTCATGAACTACAAGATGGTCAAGGGCGATGTGGCCAAGCTGGTTGCCGACTGCTGCGATCGTTACCCCGAGGCCAAGGTCGGCCCGATCCTCGACGCCATCAAGTACTCCGGCTTCCACTACGCTACCCGCGCCGGCCTCACCATCTCGGTGTGGGACGCTCTTATCCCTGATGAGAAGCAGGAGCTGCTCGACCGCGCCCAGGCTAACGTCGACCAGATCAACGAGTACTTCGAGGAGGGCTTCATCAACGAGACGGAGCGCCACATCGAAGTCGTTAACGAGTGGACCGCTTGTACCGACAAGGTCGCAGCGCTCATGCTCGACTTGTTCGACGAGGAGAACCCGCTCTACATGATGGCCGACTCCGGCGCCCGTGGTTCTAAGACCCAGCTGCGTCAGCTCGGCGGCATGCGTGGTCTGATGGCAGACATGTCCGGCGAGACGATCGACCTTCCCATTAAGGCGAACTTCCGCGAGGGCCTACTGCCGCTCGAGTACTTCATTTCGACCTACGGCGCCCGTAAGGGCCTGGTCGATACCGCATCCCACACCTCGGACTCTGGTTACCTGACCCGTCGTCTGGTCGACGTGGCCCAGGATGTCATCGTCCGCGAGGAGGACTGCGGTACGCACGAGGGCGTCACCTACAACCTCATCATCCCCGGCACCACCGACCTCAACACCGACCTCGTCGGCCGTTGCTTCATTGAGGACGTCGTGGCCCCCGATGGCACCGTGCTCTTTGAGCAGGACGGCTACATCGAGAAGGTCGCCGACATCCAGAAGATGGTCGATGCGGGCCTCAAGAAGGTCAAGCTTCGCGCGCTGCTCACCTGCCGCTCCAAGTACGGCGTGTGCCAGAAGTGCTACGGCTGGGATCTTTCCACCCGTCGTCCGGTCGCCAGCGGTACCGCGGTCGGCATTATTGCCGCCCAGTCCATCGGCGAGCCCGGTACGCAGCTTACGATGCGTACCATTCACTCCGGCGGCGTCGCTGGCGTCGACGATATTACGCAGGGTCTGCCTACGGTCAGCCGTATGTTCGATATCGTCGGCAACGTCAACGAGAAGATTCTGGGTCGCGAGGCCGAGCTGGCTCCGTACTCCGGTCACCTCTCGATCAAGCCCGAGAAGTCCGAGTACGTGCTGACGCTCACCGACTCCGAGGATCACACCCGTGTCCTCGACGAGCGTCGCGTCCCCGCATCTGTGCGCTTTATGCCCGAGATCGAGGATGGCTGCGAGGTTCGTGCCGGCGACCAGATCACCAAGGGCTTCGTCAACTTCCGCAACCTGCGCAAGCTGACCGACATCGAGTCGACGATGCACACCTTCGTCGAGAGCGTCAAGGACGTCTACACCAGCCAGGGCGTCGACCTGAACGACAAGCACATCGAGGTGCTCGCACGTCAGATGCTGCGTCGCGTTCAGATCACCAACCCCGGCGATTCCAAGTACCTGCTTGGTCAGTACGTCGACCGCTACGAGTTCGCCGACGAGGTCGAGCGCGTTGCCCGTCTGGGCGGTCAGGCCCCCGTGGCCGAGCCCGTCATCCTGGGTACGCTCAAGGTCGCGTCCAACATCGACTCCTGGCTGTCGAGCGCTTCGTTCATCCGTACCGCCGGCGTCCTTACCGAGGCTGCCATCGAGGGCAAGGTCGACCACCTGCTCGATCTTAAGTCCAACGTCATCGTCGGTAAGAAGATCCCGGCTGGTACCGGCCTCAAGCCGTACGCCAACGCCAAGCTGACGTATCGCACGGCCGACGGCTACGTGGACATCGACGGTCCGGCTTCGCCCAACGCCAAGTCGCTGCCCGAGTGGGCTCCTGTGGAGCTCAAGGACCTGGACGAGCAGCTTCCGCAGCAGCTCGACTGGGCCGGCTACGACGAGTTCGGTGGTGCTGACGGTTCGTTCACCCGCAACGGCCACACCATCTCCGCCGAGAAGGCTCGTCTGTACCTGTTCGACGACCTGGGCGTGTCGCAGCGCTGGACCAACAAGTTCAGCGAGGTTGGCATCGAGACGGTCGGCGACCTGGTTGGCAAGTCCGAGGAGGATCTGCTGCGCATCGATGGCATCGGTGCCAAGGCGATCGAGGAGCTCCGTGACGGCCTCGAGGCCCACGATCTGCTCTACATCCTCGAGAACAACGACGACGTTGCCGACGAGGAAGACCTCTCGCAGCTGCTGCAGATGGTCTTTAGCCCCGACGGTCCGGACGATATCCTGCTGGGTACCTCCGCTCCGACGCATCACGCCGACGCCGACGAGGAGCTCCTGGGCGCCCCGATCGACGACAAGAAGGCTCCCGCCAACGGCGCGATCAACGAGGATATGGCGTCCCTCGACGAGCTGCTCAACCAGCTCGTGGACACCGACGACGCCGAAGAGGCCAAGGACAACGACGAGGAATAATTTCCTAGTACGTTAACCGTCCTTCCAAAGACCCGCTTCCCAACAGGGGAGCGGGTCTTTTTTGGTGAGGAACGTTGCCCCGACGAGCACGTCGGATTCCCGGAACGGGCCGCCCGCTGTTTAAGTTTGTCGCGAGTTCCGCACGCAAAGGAAAGCACTTAATGTGCTTTC
>JAXJLC010000033.1:0-4377 GCA_036297365.1 Collinsella sp. | reverse complement strand
TTCTCACGCCATCTGCTGGGAATTGGCATCGGGGCGGTGCTGGCGGTGTTGGTCTGGCGTACCGACTTGCGCGGTATTTCCAATTTCTCGACGGCGTTGCTCGTCATCGACCTGATCGTGATCTTCTCGCCCAAGATTCCGGGCCTGTCCTATACGGGCGGTCTGGGCATGACGGGCTGGATCAAGATTCCCGGTATCGGCTTGACATTCCAGCCGGTTGAGCTTGCCAAGCTCATCACCATCTTCTTTATTGCTACGCTTGGCTCGCAATATAACGGTCGCATCGATACCGTTCGCGACTACGTCAAGCTCTGCGGCATGCTGTCCATTCCGTTTTTGGCCGTCGTTGCCATGGGCGACCTGGGCTCGGGCCTGGTCGTGCTTGTTTCGGGCGCCATCGTCATCTGCATGAGCGGTGCACGCCGCGAATGGGTGCTGTCGACTCTGGCCCTGCTCGTGGGCTTGGTGGCCCTCGTTCTGGCGCTCGATTCGGTCTTTGATTCGTTGCTCGGCCACGATGTGCTCATCAAGCAGTATCAGATGAACCGTCTGACGGTCTTTATCGACCCCGATAATGCCGATTCGGACGATGCCTACAACCTGCAGCAGTCGCTTATCGCCGTTGGCTCGGGCGGCTTCTTTGGTAAGGGTTTGGGCCATGCGACGCAGTCGGCCGGCGGCTTTCTGCCTGAGTTCCACACCGACTTCGTCTTCGCCTTCCTGTCCGAGACCTTTGGTTTTTGCGGTTCTTTTTTGCTCCTGTGCCTCTACGTGCTGCTGATCTTTTCGACGATTCGCGTCGCCTTTAAGTGTGAGTCGCTGTTTTTGCGTCTTTCGTGTGTGGGCATCGTCGGCATGTGGGCGTTCCAGACCTTCGAAAACATCGGCATGTGCATCGGCGTGATGCCGATTACCGGTATTCCGCTCCCATTTATTAGCTTCGGTTCGTCTTCGATGATGATTCAGCTGCTGACGGTGGGTATCGTACAATCCATATGGCGGCATCGTTCGGGCGCCGCGTAACCGCTGGAGGGGTTTGCTATGAAAATTCCCGTAGATAAGCTGACCCGCGCTTTTAAGATGGGCGCGTCCGTTAAGAAGGATTCCGATACGCCGGTGCGCGTCTCGGTCTATCTGGATTCGTCCGCCTCGCGCTTTCTGGCCGAGACGGTGCGTGACGCCTTTGTGCCGCAGACGACCTCGGGCATTGTGCGCGTCGAGCGTCTGGGGGAGGAGCGAATTGCTCCAAAGACCGATACCGATGTGGTGCTGGTGCTCTCGTGTGGTTCCGACCGCTTGGAGAGTGCCGTGCAGGAGCTCGTGATCGCCGGCGCGCCCGTGTGCGTGCTTGCCGAGTCTGCTGTGGAGGTGCCGTTTATCGAGGAGTCCACGCCCATGCTCGGCGTGGTGGCGGCAACCGATAAGACGTATCTGCTCGAGACGCTTGCCCGCTGGATTCTCGATCGCACCGACAAGGAAACGGCTTTTGCGGCGAACTTTGCCTTCATGCGCATCGCGGCCGCCAATCGTATCATCACCTCGTGTGCGCTCACCAATATGGCGACCGGTGCACTGGTGTTTTTGCCGGGCGCCGATTATCCCGTTATGGCGCTGGCGCAGGTGGGCATGCTCTTTGAGCTCGCTGCCGTCTTTGGACGCGGCATTAAGCCTGAGCGCGGCTACGAGGTCGCCGGCGTGCTTGCCGGCGGTCTTGTGATCCGCGCGGTCACCCGCGCGCTCGTCAAGCAGACGCCACATATTGGGTTTGCCGTCAAGGCGCTCACTGCTGCCGCGGGCACCTATGGCATGGGCCGTGCGCTCGTTTCGCTCTACGAGCGCGATGTCGACTACAGCCGTGCCAACGAGGTGGTCACTGCCACGTTCTCCCGCGTTCGCGATCTGGTGACCACGGTCGCGGGCGCTACCCGTCCTATGGCGTCCTACCAGGACGCATCCGATCTCGCAGCTTAGGGGTTTTCCGTTGCGCGTTGCATACCAAGACTGTTTTCATTTAATTGAGCCGCTGCTCGCCAAGGTCGAGAAGCCGAGTCGCTATATCGATCACGAGTGGGGCACGCTTTCCAAGGCCGATGCCGACTACCGTTGCTGCCTGATCTATCCGGATGTGTACGAGGTCGGTCTGCCCAACCAGGGTATCGCCATCCTCTACAACATCCTTAACCAGGCCGAGGGCATCTCCTGCGAGCGTGGCTATGTGCCGTGGCCCGATATGGGTGACGCTATGCGCGAGGCGGGCATTCCGCTGCTCTCGCTTGAGGGTGCAGCGCCGGTCGCTTCGTTTGATATCGTCGGTCTGCATGTGCCGCACGAGATGGCGGTGACGAACTTCCTCGAGGCACTCGACCTCGCTGGCATTCCACTGTTGGCGGCCGACCGAGGCGAAGACGACCCTATCATCATCGCCGGCGGCCCCTCGGTGTACAACCCCGAGCCGTACGCGGCCTTCTTCGATGCAATCCTCATCGGTGAGGGTGAGGAATCGCTGCTCGAGACCTGTCAGCTGCATCGCCGCCTGCGTGACGAAGGAGTCCCGCGCGTGCAGATTGTCGAGCAGCTTGCATCCATTGCCGGCAACTACGTGCCGTCGCTCTATGAGGTTCGTCACGACGAGCCCTGCTCGCCGCATGGCTACACCGTGCCGCGTGAGGGCAAGGATGCGCCGACCGTGGTCTACAAGCGCGTCGTCGAGGATTTCGGCGCCACGAATCCGCTGTCGCAGTCGTGCGTGCCCTATGCGCAGCTGGTCCACGACCGCCTGTCTATCGAGATCCTGCGCGGCTGCGCCCGCGGCTGTCGTTTTTGCCAGGCCGGCATGACGTATCGCCCGGTGCGCGAGCGCTCTGCCGACCAGATCGTCTCGTCGGTGATTCAGGGTCTGGAAAAGACCGGCTATGACGAGGTGTCGCTGACCTCGCTCTCCACGACCGACCACTCCTGCATTCGCGACGTGCTCGGCAGGCTCAACCATCGCCTGGAGGATACGGGTATTCGCGTGTCTATTCCGTCGCAGCGCCTGGATTCGTTTGGCGTGGATATGGCCGAGTCGGTCGCCGGCGAAAAGAAAGGTGGCCTGACGTTCGCGCCCGAGGCCGGCAGCCAGCGCATGCGCGACATCATTAACAAGAACGTGACCGAGGAGGACCTGGACCGTGCGGCCAAGGCGGCCTTCGAGGCCGGCTGGAACCGCATGAAGCTCTACTTTATGATGGGCCTTCCCGGCGAGCGCGACGAGGACATCGTGGCCATCGCCAATCTGGCCGATCACGTGCTGGAGCTCGGTCGTTCCGTGGTGCCCAAGGCTCGTCGCGGCTCGATCTCGGTGTCGATCTCGGTTTCGGTCTTTATCCCCAAGGCCGCCACGCCGTTCCAGTGGTGCCCGCAGCTCGACTACGACGACGTCAAGCGTCGCCAGAAGCTGCTTATCACGAGCGTTCGCAACCGTGCCGTCCGCGTGCATTACCACGATGCCGAGACCTCGCTCATCGAGGCCGCGCTTTCCCGCGCCGGTCGTGACATGACGCCCGTCATCATCGATGCTTGGCGCTCGGGCTCTCGCTTTGACGCCTGGGTAGAGCATTTCTCGCTCGATAACTGGAAGGAAGCTGCTGCCAAAAACGGCATCGACCTCAATGAGCTCGTGCACCTGCCCTACGAGTTGGACTGGCGCCTGCCGTGGGAGCACGTGAGCCCCGGCTGCACGCGCGGCTTCCTCGAGCGCGAGTACCGTCGCTCGCTCGAGGGCGTCACGACTCCCGACTGTACCCGCACGTCGTGCACCGGCTGCGGGATCTGCCCCACGCTCCACGCCAAGAATGTATTGATGGGTGATCGCGCATGAGTGAGCGCCTGACCGACAACCCCTCGCTCTTTAGACTTCGTGTTCGCTATGGCAAGCGCGATCGCCTTAAGTACCTGGGCCATCTCGAAGTAATCCATACCATTGAGCGCATCGTGCGCCGTGCGGGACTTCCCTATGCCGTCACGCAGGGCTTCTCTCCGCACATGCGCGTGGGCTTCTCTTCGGCGCTACCGGTTGGTACGTCGTCGACCTGCGAGTGGTATGACCTGTTTATGACCGAGTTCGTGGCGCTCGACGAGGCGTTTGAGCGCCTAGCTGCGGCGTCTCCGGCCGATCTGGCGCCCATCGAGGCGGCGTACATCGACGTGCGCACGCCGGCATTGACGGCGCAGCTCACGCGCCTGTCGTATCGCATCGACTTACACCTGGATCCCGAGGCGCCCGTAAGCGCCGACGAGGTGCGTCGTGCGATCGACACGCTGCGCGCGGATCATGGCATCGACTACGCGCGCGGCAAAAAGAGCAAGCGCTTGGATTTGGATCACACGCTCGTTGGC
>JAXJLC010000032.1:0-6019 GCA_036297365.1 Collinsella sp. | reverse complement strand
TTTTCCTCCGTCCCCTTCGGATCACGTGATCCCTTGGGGACGGAGGAATAGGGATCATTTCGTAGGCTCGTGGCCGCCTTGGAAACCGAATGATGGTACGAGCATCCATTCGGCTTCCAAGGCGGCCACGGACAGAACGGGACGAACAGAAAAGAGCGACTGACGTCTACTCCCCCGCCACGCTTGCGCGCAGCTTGGCGGCGATGGGCTCCGAGACCAGCAGGAATACGAGCATGACCACAGAACACACCAGGCACACGATCCAGGCGCTCGCAAAGGAGCCCGTGGCATCGAACAGCACGCCCGAGACAATGGCGCCTACGGTGCCGCCGACCATCTCGAGCGAGGTAATGGTGCCCGTGACCTTACCCAGGTCGGCCATGCCAAATTGCTTGGACGCGGCAATGGTAGGCGTGATGGTGCCCATGCACGTTCCGACACCAAAGCTCACGGCAGCCACGATGGGACCAAGATCGGTCGCGGGGAAGCACAGAGCAACGCAAGCGATAATGCACGCAACGGATCCCAGCACGTTGCCAAAGCGCAGCCCAAAGCGATCGTAGATGGCGCCGAGCGAAATCTTGGCGATAACGACGGTGACCATATAGGCCGAAAGCACCGTACCGGCCCACATGGGATCGTGACCGCCCGTGACGATCTTGGCGCCGTTGACGGTAACGCTCGTCATGTTGGTGACCTGGTTGGGCAAGATGGCGCCGTTAACGAGACCCATAAAGAGGAAGGCGACGACAAGCAGCCAAAACGCCGGGCTCTTCTTGATACGAGACCAGCCGACGCTAACCTCGGGCGCCGTGCGCTCGTCCTTGTCGCCAGCCGTCGAGACGGACGGATCGCCCGGGTTCTCGCCGAGCGGCTTAAGGCCGATATCGGATGGCTTGGTGCGGAAGGAATAGGCCGTGATGGGCAGTGCCGCCACAATGCAGACGGCAGCGAGTACCAGGAACGCAGAGCGCCAGCCCACGCTCACGATAAGCGAGCTCACGATCGGCGAGAGAATAGCGCCGCCAAAGCCCGAGCCCGAAAGTGCGATGGAGATGGCAAGGCCTCGCTTGGCGGTAAACCAGTTGGCGGTCACCAGGCTGATGAGCAGGCGGGTCGAGGCCACAGCGAAGCAGCCCGAAACGGCAAAGAGCACGTAGACCTGCCAAAGCTCACCCACAAAGCTCATGCCCGCGAGCACCGCCGAGGTGGCGATAACGGTGAGCGAGCCCAATACGCGGCCACTCACCTTATCGGCAACATGGCCGATAACGAGCGAACCCACGACGCTCACCACGGTGGAGATAGCGTTGGAGATGTTGTACTGCGCAAGGGAAATGCCCAGGTCGCTGACGATCAGCGGCTGGAACAGGCTCATGCAGTTGACGAAAATCGTGTAGCACGTGGCCATGATCACAAAGCCGGAGGTCACCACGAGCCAGCCGGGGAAGAATTTTCGTTGCTGGGACATACCGCTCCTTTTAAAAAACGAATAGCCTGCGCCGGGCGCCGGTAGTGCCCAAGATTGCCTTGAAAGACAAGGGCATAGGCCTTACGGCCATGCCCGCAGGCTTGAAAGGCAAGGTTGGATGCTACCGGTGGTCGGCGATATAGCCCAAAGCGACGGCGGTATAAGCCGCAGCACCGAGCGGCAGCTCGGCATCGTTAAAACGTGCCTTGGGATGGTGCTGGGCAAAGTGTTCGTCCGTGTCGGTTACGGCCGCGCCCACGGTAAAGTACGCACTCGGAATCTCGCTCGAGATAAGCGCGAAGTCCTCACTCGCCATGGCATGGAAAAGCGGCAAGAAAGCCGACTTGGGCAGCACTGCGCCCACGTAGCCAAGCGACGCCTGAGTCATATCGCTGTCGAGTACAAGCGGCGGAACATCCGAAAGCGTCTCGATGGTCGCCGGCGTACGATATGTTGTGGCAACGCCGTTAACGACCTCCGCGATGCGGGTCTTGAGGTGCTCCATGAGCTCAACATCGAAGCCGCGCAGCGTTCCCTCGAGCACGCAGGTGTCGGGGATGACGTTGGCCGCCAAGCCGCCAGCAAACTTACCAACGGTAAGTGCGACTTCCTTGGCCGCCGGCACCTCGCGGGCGATAAGCTCCTGGAGCGCCAGGTGCACATGGACGCCGGCCGCGATGGGGTCGATGCAGATCTCGGGGCTCGAGCCATGGCCGCCCTTGCCCTGGAGCGTGATGCGGAAACCGTACACGCCCGAAAGCGCCGGACTGCCGTAGAGCACCAGGCCAAGCGGCGACTGGCTGTTGACATGCATGGCAAAGGCCGCCTGAGGACGCGGGTTCTGCAGCAGGCCATCGGCGATGGCAGCGCGTGCCCCTTCAAAGGTCTCCTCGCCCGGCTGGAACAGCAGTTTGACGGTAGCGTTGGCCTCCACAAGCTCGGCCTCGCGGGCCTTGAGCAGGCGAGCCGCACCAAGCAGCGCCGTCGCGTGCATATCGTGACCGCAAGCATGCATGCAGCCGTTGGTGGATGCAAAGGGCTCGCCGGATTCCTCGGCAACGGGCAGGGCATCCATGTCGCCGCGCAGCATGACGACCGTTCCGGCCTGCTCGTCCTTGCACGTGCCATTGCCCTGAGCGGCCGCGGCCGCACCGGAACCGATCAGGCCAACGACGCAGGAACCGTCGACGAGCGTGGTATGGGGGATGTCCATCTCGTCCAGACGCGCCCGGATATAGGCAGACGTCTGCGGAAGATTGTTACCGAGCTCAGGCATCTGGTGTAGATCGTGTCGCCACGCAGCGAGCTCGTCTGCAAAAGCCTGAGCTTCTGCGACAAGACCGTCGCCGATAGCGGTCTGCGCCGCTGTGGTAGCCTGAGGCGCTGGTTGCGGTTGAAAATCGGACAGAGCTGATGCCATAGATGCCCTCCAGTAACGTTTTTGCAGCACGCACTTTGATAGCGTAAAGTGCAAGGCACAACTGTAAGGGCATGACATAAAAAATGCCGCCCTGGGAGGGCGGCGCAACAAGTTGTTTACAATTGCGGGTGTGATTTTCGGCGCAAGAAATCGAAATGCGTCTCGCTCAAGATAATCGACAGGAAGATGAGCGCGAAGCCGGCAAGCAGGCGCGAGGTGAGCGCCTCCCCCATCAGCAGCACCGAGAACAGCACACCCGAAGGCGACTCCATCGAAAGAAGCAGTGAGCCAGTCGAGGCGGGGACATGTGCCAGACCGACGTTTTGGACAAGCAGCGCCACGCATGTGCAGCCCACCGAGAGGAAAACAGCCACACCGATAAACTCCGGCGTCCATGCAGAGAGGGGCGCCTGAGTCTCGAATAGCAGCGACGTGATTAAACTCAAAACGCCATTGCCCACAAACATCCAAAACGTGATGACGTTGATATCCATCTTGCGACCGTACTTGGCAGTCACCGCCATCTGGATGGCGAAGAAGATCGCGCCGCCCAAGGTAATAACATCGCCGGCATTGAACTCGACGCTATCGAGCGCCACCAAGCCAATGCCCGCCAGGCACAGCAACGCGGCGCCCAAGTTGTAACGGGTAAGCTTTTCGCCGCTTAGGACGTAGCTCGCAAACGGAACCAAGATGCAGTACGTGCCCGTCAAAAACGCGCTTTTGCCTGCCGTGGTCTGTGCCAAACCGATCGTCTGCAAACCGTAGGCACCCCACATGAGCGCGCCCATGCCAAGCCCGACGATTAGGTTGCGGGCATTGAAATGAGCGATGATGCGCTTATGGAAAATGGCAAACATAACCAGTGATGCCGGGAGAAAGCGAACGTAGACCAGCTCGAACACCGGAATGGTGTCGAGTGCGTCCTTCATAGTGGTAAAGGAGTAGCCCCAGATAATCGCCACCGAAAGCAGTAGAACTTTCCAGAACAACGGCGAGCGTGCGCCGGCACCCCGGGGAATACCACCCGCGCCCAAATCCTCACGGTCTACAGGGCTATCGGGCATGTTTTCGATTTCGTTGGCAGCGTATTGGGCCATGGAACATCCTCGCACTCAATCTGGGCGTGGTGTCCGCACGCGTATGGCTGCGTGCCGCCTCATGGTCAAATAAAAACAGGGCGCACCGGACCCCCGGTACGCCCCGCTACTGTAGCAACAACCAAGCAGCCCACGCAATTCACCGCGCTAAAGCGCTTTGTTCCGCCGTTCTACCGAACGGCGGATCGGCCGATGCTGCGCGAGCCGCATTCACACCAATCTGACGTTCAATTTCGAGGGCGCGACCAGAAGGTCAGCGCCCTCTCATTTCACGTCACCTTGGCGCAAATGCGGCTCGCTCGCTGACATTGCCGTAGCATCAGCGTTTACATTGTTGCGCTAGATTAATTTAGTACTCTCAAGCTTTTCGATGATCCAGTCGTTGGCTTTGATGACCGGGCGGCGGAAGACGACGCCCAGGGCCAGCGACGGAATCAGATAGCTCGCCAGAATGCCTAGCTCAATCCAATACTCCATATGGTAGGCACCGGCCATGGCGGCGTGCATGGCGTTGATGCCGTGAGTAAACGGCAGGAACGGATAGATCGCCTGGAACACGGGGCCGGTCATCTCGATGGGGAACGTGCCGCCCGAACCGCCGACCTGCATGACCAGCAGCACGACGGCGAGCGCCTTGCCGATATCGCCAAACGAAACCGTAAGCGTGTAGACGATATTGGAGAACACGAGACTCGCGACCCAGCCCGCCAGCACAAACTGCAGCGGGTCGTCGCACTGGATGTCAAAGAACAGGATGTCGCCCGCGCACACGAGCGTTGCCTGCAGCAGGGCCAGACCGCCAAAGAACAGGTAGCGGCCCAGGTAGATCTCGTGCAAGCGCACGGGGATCAGCTCGTTGATAAGCTCATCGTCAACCGAGACCTTCATCATGGCCGCCAGCACGATCGAGCCGACCCAGAGCGACAGAATCGTGTAGAACGGCGCCATGGCCGAACCGTAGTTGCGGATCGGATAGACCGGCTTGCGATCAAGCGCGACGGGACCGGAAAGCGACACGGCCAAACCCTCGGGATCATTGCCAATCATCGTCTTGATCGTGGCCAGATCGTCCGACATCAAGGCGCCGTCGAGCTCGTCCTTAAACGCGTTAATCTTGTCCGACGCCTCACCCAGCTGATCGGAAGCCTTGTTGACCAGCTTTGCAGCCTTGGAGAGGCCCTTTGCCAGCGAACCGGATGCGTCGGTCAGGCCGTCTACGGCGCTATCCAGATCGCCCGAGATGCCATCCAGCGAGTCCAGGATGCCTGAAACCGTCTTCTTGAGCTCCTTTGCCTTGACCGAGAACGTGGAGTCGTAGTCGGACTTGGCGCCCGAAATGCCCGCCTTGGCATCGGCGATGGCCTGGTCGACCTCGGCACGCGTGCTGTTGACCTCGGCCATGCTATCGGAGAGAGACTTCGCGGTAGCCGCCAGATCCTTGGCATTGTTGCGGTACTCAACGGCGATTCTGCCCAGCGACGTCGCGGCGGACTTGAGGCCGTCCTTCAAATTCTCATCGCTCACCTGGTCGGCAAGGCTGCGGAGCTGATCGGCCATCGCATCGATATCCTTGGCGCGCGCATTGAGGGCCGCAGCGGCATCGTTGAGTTGGGACACCGTAAGGTCGACATGCTGGTTTGCGGTGTCGAACGCCTTCGCGAGCTCGGCAGACACATTGTCGAACGAACCCGCCCTTCCATCGATTGCGGCATCGATGGCATCGTTTGCCGCCTTAAGCGCTTCTTTGGAATCATCGATGCCGCTTTTGGCATGTTCCATGAGCTGCTTTGTCGACTCATCGACGGCACCGGTCTGCTTGAGCATGCCGCTCGCCGACGTCAGCGAATCGGACGTGGAGCTCAAAATGCCCGCCAGCGACGAAGCATTTGCCTGAACGTCTCGCAGGTCCTCAATCGAATCGCCAAGCGTCGAGGACAGGTTGGCGATAAAGTTGCTGACCTGGTCGGTGCTCATGTAATCGAGCAGGCTGGACACCGTCTTAAGACCGATGCTCGTAATGGTCTCGGT
>JAXJLC010000031.1:0-4442 GCA_036297365.1 Collinsella sp. | reverse complement strand
GGCCTGAACAATCGTCAATATCGGTCGGAGGGGTGGCTTTGTAAAGCCGTTTGTCTCCACCCGCGTAGCGGGTGGTTTAAAGCTGGCCGCTGCGCGGCCAGCGGACTAAAGTCTTGAAGAACGAAAAAGCCCGGTTTCAAACCGGGCTCGAACGAACATGCCTATTGACAATGGCTTTCTCATATTACAAAAAAGCTCCCATTGCTGGGAGCTCTTTCAATCAATGGTGCGGGCGAAAGGACTTGAACCTTCATGGGGTTGCCCCCATACGGACCTGAACCGTACGCGTCTGCCAATTCCGCCACGCCCGCGTGCAGGAATTAGAATAACGGAGCGCCATCGCGAACGCAAGAACTATTTTTGAAAAAGTTTGCAGGCATTTTCCCAAGCTGCTCGCGCGATTGCCTCAGCATCCTCGCCGGTACGATCGACACGGTCGTTGACCAGCGTGTTTGCCGTAATGGAGATCATTGCGGGCTCGCATTCAAGACCGCGGATGGGCTCCGGAGCCATATACGGGCAATCCGTCTCGAACAAAATTCGATCGAGTGGGGTTGCCGCAAATGCCTCGCGCACATCGTCGTTGCGCTTAAAGGTGGCCGCACCGCCATAGGCGATATAGCAGCCCAAATCCACAAAGCGCTCCATCGTGGCGCGGTCCTCGCCAAAACAGTGCAGCACACAACCAGCCTGGGGCACACCCACCTCGCGCAGTACGTTGTACGCATCGACGTGCGAGGTGCGCTCCCCATCCGAGTCCTCGTGACGCAGGTGCAGCTCCACCGGCACATTGCGGCGCACGGCAAGCTCGAGCTGGCGCGCCATGCAATCAATCTGCACGTTATGGGGTGCCGGCGCGATATCGTCGTCATAGTCCATGTGATAGTCCAGGCCGATTTCGCCAATACCGGCGCATAAGGGGTCATCAAGTGCGGCAACGACCTGTGCATGAACGTCGTCGGTATAGTCCGGCGCGCCATACGGATGCACGCCGGCAAGATACTTGATCTGCGGGATATCCTGCATCGGAAGAATCTCGCGCACCAGCCAGTCGCTATAGTCCGCCACGCTGCGCTTGTCGGCAATGGGGTCGAACATCGTCACCAACAGGTCGACGCCCGCGGCTTTGGCGCGCACGAGCGTCTCGGGCACATCCTTGCCCCAAAACGAAAGCAGATGTGCATGCGTGTCGGCAAGCGGCGCCAAGGGCACGGGACAAGCAACCGTCTTCTTTTTCTTGGTAAACGTCACGCGTTCGGCATTAGGCGTCATGGATTAGCTCCCGGGCCAGACGGACAAAGTCGGCAACATCGAGCGTCTCGGCGCGCGTGGTGGGTGCGATACCGCAAACCTCAAAAGCGGCATCGAGCACGTCCTTGGCAAAACCGTTGGCGCTCATGGAATTGCGGATGGTCTTGCGACGCTGAGCAAATGCAGCATCAATCACGCGGGCCACAAATTCGCGATCGAGTCCTTCGGGCACCACGCCGTCAACACGGTCGATACGCACGACGGCCGAGTCCACGTGCGGCGCCGGCATAAAGCAACGCGGCGGCACCTCAAAGCGACCCGTCACCTGCGCATACAGGCCGAGCTTTGCCGTATAGCCGCCATAGGTCTTGTTGCCCGGCACTGCGGCAATGCGATCGGCAACCTCCTTTTGCACCATGACGACGGCGCGCTTGAGCGCGGGCATCGTCTGGAAGAACTGCAGGATGATTGTCGCCGCCACGTTATAGGGCAAGTTCGCGACAAATACCGTCGGCTCACCGCCGGCGGCCTGCTCAATCTGCTCCGGCGTCACCTTAAGCGCGTCGCCCATGATAAAGCGGAAGTTGGCGTAGTCGGCGGCGTGAGCATCGAGCACCGGCTCGAGCTCGGGATCGGCCTCGATCGACGTGACGCACGCCGCCTCCTGCAACAGCGCAAGCGTGAGCGTACCAACGCCCGGACCAACCTCGAGCACGCGCTCATCGCCTGCAAGCTCGGCAAGCTCGCAAATGCGCTCAATTACATGGTTGTCGATCAGGAAGTTCTGGCCCAGGCGATGCTTGGTCGCAAGGCCAAACTCCTCCAGCAGCTCCCTGGTGGCCGTGGGGTTTGCCAAAGGCGAAGTTGTCATGGTTGCCTCCTTAGCATGATGGCGGCGTCTTGAAACAAAAGGGCATGGACCGTGGCGGCCATGCCCTTACAGCTAAACAGCAAATTGCCGATATGGCGCTCGCGCGGTCTCTACGCCAGACGCGGGAACAGCGGATCGCCCTTCTCGACGGACTGACCACCGGCAAGCAGGCCCCAAGTGCAAATGCCCTTGAGGTCGTCGCTCGCGGCCTCTTCCTCGCAGGACAGGCGACGCAGGGCCTCGGCAGAAGTCTGGGGCATGAGCGGCATCAGCAGGTGAGCGGCAATGCGGATGGCCTCGAGCAGGTTGTAGATCACAAATGCCAGCTCGTCAGCCTTGGCCTCGTCCTTGGCAAGCGCCCAGGGCTCGGAGTCCTCGATGTAGTGGTTGGCGGCATGGATGAGCTCCATGACCTCATCCTTGGCTCCGCCGTAATCGAGCACGTCCATCTTGGCCATGTAGCGCTCGACCAGGCCATCGGCGATCTTTGCCAGCGGGTTGTCGAACGCATCGAACGACGCGGGCTTGGCGGGCGCGCAACCGTCAAAGTACTTGCCGCTCATGTTGAGCGAACGCGAGATAAGGTTGCCCCAGCTGTTGGCCAGGTCGGCGTTGTAGACCTGCTCCATGCGATCGAAGCTGATGGCACCGTCGGTGCCGGGGACGACGTCGGTCATGAAGTAGTAGCGATAGCCCTCGACGCCCAGGATGTCGATAACGTCCTGCGGAGCGATGGCGTTGCCGCGGCTCTTGGACATCTTCTCGGCCTTGCCGGTCTCGGCATTGCGCACGGTCAGGAAGCCGTGGGCAAAGACGTGCTCGGGCAGGGCCTCGCCGATGGCCATGAGCATGGCGGGCCAAATGACACAGTGGAAGCGGATGATGTCCTTACCCACGATGTGGAACTGCGCGGGCCAGCGATAGGCCAGCTCGGCACGCGCCTCGTCGGTGTCGACACCGTAGCCGACGGCCGTCATATAGTTGAGCAGCGCATCGAACCACACGTAGGTCACGTGACCCTCGTCAAACGGGACCTGAATGCCCCAGTCAAAGCTCGTGCGGCTCACGGAAAGGTCGTTAAGGCCGCCCTCGACAAAGCTGCGTACCTCGTTCATGCGGAACGCAGGCTCGACAAAGTCGGGGTGCTCGTCATAGAGCTTGAGCAGCTTGTCCTGGAAAGCGGAAAGCTTAAAGAAGTAGGACTCCTCCTGCACGCGCTCAAGCGGACGGTGGCAGTCGGGGCACAGGTGCTGGCCGACGCTGCCGTACTCCTCGTCGCCCTTCTGGACCTGCGTATCGGTGAAGTAGGTCTCGTCAGGCACGCAATACCAGCCGTCGTAGCTGCCCTTATACAGGTAACCGGACTCCTTCATGCGCTCCCACAGGTACTGCACGGCATGATGCTGGCGCGGCTCGGTGGTACGGATGAAGTCGTCGTTGGAAATCTCGAGCTTGCTCCAAAGCTCCTTGAAGTGCGGGGCCTGGCTGTCGGTCCACTCCTGCGGCGTCATGCCATGCTTGGCTGCGGCCTCGGCGACCTTCTCGCCGTGCTCGTCCATGCCGGTCAGGAACTTGACGTTATAGCCGGCGGAGCGGCGATAGCGAGCCTGAACATCGGCGATGATGGTGGAATAAGCCGTGCCCAGGTGCGGATCGGCGTTGACGTAGTAGATGGGCGTCGTGATAAAGAACGAAGGCTTGCTTTGATCCATGGGGTTTGTCCTCCAGAAAAACGTTGCATACAGGGGATGATTCTAGCGCAAGGGCTGGATATCCTCCATCTATTGCATATCGAGCACCATGGCATAGACATCGCGCTTGCGGCGCGAATACTTCTGAGACAGGCGCTTGGCCACCGCAGAGGCGGGCTCCCCCTCCTCGAGTGCGGTGCGGATATCCTCGCGCAGGGCCTCGTCGGGATCCGCTGCCGCGGCGCCAACCGGCACGATGCCGGCCTCCTCATCCTCGCTCGGCGGCGCGATGACCAGCGCAATCTCGCCCTTTACCTCGCCGCGAGCACGCAGCTCCTCGGCGAGCTGGGCAGCGGGCCCGCGCAAGACTTCCTCGTGCAGCTTGGTGAGTTCGCGGCAGACGGCAACCTCACGCTGAGGAAAGACCTCTGTCACGGCCTCGAGCGTCGCCACGATGCGATGTGGAGACTCGTAGAAGATGAGCGCGCCGGGAACCACGGCAAGGCGCTGCAAACGGCGCACGCGGTCGCCGTGCTTTCGGCCCAAAAAGCCCTCGAAGAAAAAATGCTCGCAGGGAATGCCGGACGAAACGAGTGCCGTGACGCAAGCAGAGGGCCCGGGAATAACTT
>JAXJLC010000030.1:0-5331 GCA_036297365.1 Collinsella sp. | reverse complement strand
GAAGTTTGAGCCCTGGAGCGAGGAGCTTCGCGCCTACATGGACGAGCACCTCAAGGATTACCTGGGTGTCGAGAAGGTCATCTGGGTCAAGGAGGGCATCGACCCCGAGGAGACCAACGGCCACATCGACGACGTCGCCACGTTCATCGCGCCGGGCGTCATGGCCTGCATTTGGACCGACGATCCCGAGTATCCGTTCTACGAGCAGTGCCACGCTGCCTACGAGACCCTCTCCAACGCCGTCGACGCCAAGGGCCGCAAGATGAAGGTCTACAAGCTCTGCATGCCCGTGAACCCGCTGTTCATGGACCAGGCTTCCTGCGACACCATCGACGCCGACGAGAACGCCGAGCCGCGCGTCCCCGACGAGCCGCTGATCGCCTCCTACATGAACTACCTCGTGACCAACCACGGCGTTATCGTCCCGCAGTACGGCGACGAGAACGACCAGCTGGCCGTCGACACGCTCCAGAAGATCTACGACGAGGTCTGGGGCGAGGGCGTCTACAAGTGCGTCGGCGTTCAGTCCGAGCAGGTCGTCTTCGGTGGCGGCAACATCCACTGCATTACTCAGCAGGAGCCGTCCGCGTAATTGTCTGTCTTCCCGAGGCACGGCACCTTGCCCTTCAATCGTCGGGCATGACCCTTAAGGTCTATGCCCTCCTCTTTCAGGGCAATCTGCCGCACCTCAGAAACCCAGCCGATCAATCGGACAGTCGGTGAATCGCACCGTGACCATCTCGGGGCATTGATGGTCGGTTTATTCGATGTCTTGGTCGGCTGGGTTTTTCTTTGGGCACTCCGTTGCCTCCACTTCGGAGTGCCCGCCTCTTTGATTGAGTACGCGTCTGATCTGGGATTTATTGCGGGTTAGGCCAATTGTTCGCTTGAATATCCCAGGTCAGACGCGTCTTCAATTGCCAAAAGATTCCGGTCGCAATCGCGGCCGTTTTGATCGGAGTATCTATGTACCAGTGTATCGTTATCTACACGCGCCTGTTCCGCGAGCGTTGGTCCAACAATTGCATCCTCTCTTCTCTTTGGGATGGCACCTGCACCGGTGACGCGGCCTGCAACCCTACCTTGGGCTGCGCCTTCGGTACAGATGCCATCCTTTTTGCTGTAGGGGAAGCGTGCCATGGCAGGTAAAAAGTTCTCCCTGTTCGAGGTCATCCTCTCGGTTATCTGCGTTGTCTTTACCATCGAGGCGGCTGCTCCGGCATCTGCCATGGGTAACGTGCAGTTCTTCTGGTGGATCTTCCTTATCATTACGTTTTTGCTTCCCTATGGCCTGGTGGTGGCCGAGCTCGGTACGGCGTTCGATTCCGAGGGCGGCCTGTACGACTGGGTTCGCCTGGGCTTGGGAGACCGTTGGGGTGCACGCTGCTCCTGGTGCTATTGGGTCAACTTTCCACTGTGGGTGGCAAGTATCGCCTGCATGTTCCCCAGTGTCATCAATGCGGTATGGGGCATCGAATTTTCGTTTGGGGTCCGAATTGCCATCGAGCTTGCCTTTGTGTGGGGCGTCACGGTCATGGCAATGCAGCCGGTGGCCGAGGCCGATTGGGTCATGGATGGCGGCGCCGTCATCAAGGTGCTCATTACCGCCGTGGTGGGAATCATCGGCATCTGGTTTGCCTGCAACAACGGCTTTGCCAACGATATGTCGTTTAAGACATTTGTCCCCGATCTGGGAGACACTAACTCACTGACGTATCTTTCAATCATCCTATTCAACTTTATGGGCTTTGAGGTGGTCGCGACCTTTGCCAGCACGATGAAGAACCCATCGCGCGATATCCCCAAGGCGGTTATCGCCGGTGGCGTTGCCATCGCGGCGATCTACATTATCTGTGGCATCGGTATTGGAGCCGCGGTTCCCACCGAGCAGCTTTCACTCGATTCGGGCATTGTGGACGCGGTTGCCGCCATGGTGGGGCGCGCTCACCCGCTGACGATGGTCGTGGGCGTGGCCTTTCTGGTAACGCTGTTTGCCAACATGATCTGTTGGAGCTTTGGCGTCAACAACGTGGCGAGCTATGCCGCGCGCCATGGCAACATGCCGCGTCCCTTTGCGCTGGTGTCCAAGAAGACCGGCATGCCCAACGGCTCGGCACTCATTAACGGTTGTTTTGCCAGCTTGGTGCTGCTACTTCAGATTCCGCTGGGTGAAGGTTCCGACGTCTTTTGGGTCTTCTTCTCGATGAACGTCGTCTTTCTGCTCATGAGCTATATCCCGATGTTCCCGGCGTTTTGGCGCCTGCGTAAATACGACGACCGCCCGCGTGTGTTTCGCGCGCCCTTCGAGGGCAAGGTGCTTGCGGTAGCGCTTGCGGTGCCGGTGGTAGAACTCGTGCTTTCGATTGTTGCGACAATCGTGCCGCTTAACAGCTCGCCCGCCGAGATGTCAAAGTTGCCGATCCTCATGGGTGTGGTGATCGGCGTGTTGCTGGGCGAGGTTTCGCGCCTCATATCGCGCCGCGGCCGCAGCATCGACAATCCCGGCGTTGGCGCAAGGGGGACAGGTCGCTTTGCACCAAAACAGTAGCGCCGCGAGTTGTGCGGTGCTAGATGCATCTTGGATTACTGCTCACGCTGCTCGGGATCAGATGCGAGCTTGGGTGCAAAGTAGGGGACGTGGCCCAGGTAGGGGCAGCTGTCCGAACGCGCCTCAACGGCGCAGGGGACATTGTCGTAGGTCATGGAAGAACCGAGTCGGGTGATGGCCTTGGCGGCGGGCGCGACGAGCATCTTGAGCGGAGCGATCGGTGTCATGGCATCTCCTTTCATCGGTGAGACACAGCTTGTTTATCTAAACGATACAGTACGTTTAATCGGTGAGTCTAATCTTGCGGCAAAGAATCTGTCAACATCCTCACAGCATCTAGACAGGGGAGGCGGGCATGAGTTTCGCGTTCTATATCTACACCACGATTATCATGGGTGTGGCTCTGGTGACCAGTGCCGTGGCATTGGTGGTTTGGCTCATGACGCGCCGTCGCGACAGCCTCGTGGCCGCGGCGGGTTTTTTGCTCTATATGCTCGATATGTCGGTCATCTTTTTTGACGAGTACAATCGGCTCAAATACGACTACGCCGTTACCTTTAGCGAGCCGCTGCAGCACCCCTTGCTGCGCTGCGTGCTTGGTATTGCCATCTATGCCTGCGTGGTGCTATGGATGTTTGCGCGCTTGCGCAAAAGACCGACGTCGCGCATGCTCGGACTCGCTATCGTGCCGTTTTCAATCTTGCAATTGCTGCTGGTGCCTCGCAGCGGCGCTGCCGGAGAGGTGCAGCAGTATCTCTTTTGGCTCACGCGTGACCTGGGTAATGTAGGATGTCTTGCCTATGCCGCCTGGCATTACCGGTACAGAGCAACGCGTGTTGAGAAACTCGACCTCGACCGCTCAAAGCTCTTTTGGAAGGTGGCCTTCGTTCTTGTGTTTTGCGTGATCGCCGAGGACACCTACATGATCTTGTTCTGCCGCCCCGACTCCCAAAACCCCGTCATCGGCCTCTTTTTGTGGTATCTGTCCGAGCGCAATATCTCCGAAAACGTACTGCTCGTGGTATGCGCGGCTCAGCTTTTTTGCCAGTTTAGCCATATCCTGCGTGTGTATGCCCGTCATCCGCGTGCCGATGAGGACGTGGCAGCCGAGAGCGCAAGCTCTGAGGACGATCTCGCATCGCGTGTGGTGATTTATGCCGACGCCCATAAGCTGTCACGGCGCGAGCAGGAGGTGCTCACGCTGGTGCTGAAGGGCAACGACGCCCAAAACATCGCCAGCGAGTTGGTCATCAGCCCTGGCACGGTCAAGGCACACTTGCATCGCATCTACGTTAAAAGCGGCGTCTCCAACCGAGATGACCTTATAGATACCTTTTGGCGTTCCTAGCCTCATTCTTCCTCGCATGCGGGTCTTGCTGTGTGGGCGGCCACACCGTTGGGCGTAATGAAGCGGTAATAATCTCAGACAATAAACCTGCAGGTAAAGCGTGTAAACCTGCTTAAACTGACCGTTTGCGGTCCCTGGCCTTGGCACGGATTTGCCCCTGTGTATCAATGGGTGTAGCGCGAAGCCGCGGACGTGGGACAGACGTCCGAGCACGGCTTGTAGGCACGCGCCGATGCGGGAGCGCTACGCTCCCAACCGAGTGCCCACGCGGGCGGTGCGTCCGCGTTACAACCAAAGATGCCTGAGGAGGCTCGCATGGACAAGGCTGATGTAGTTATCAAGAGCGACGCCGTCTTTACCGGCGATGGGCTCGAGCCGTTTAAGGGCGGCGTTGCCGTGCGGGGCGATAAAATCGTTGCCTGCGGTGACGATGCTCACCTGGCACCGTTTATCGGTCCCGATACCGAGGTGCGCAACTTTGGCGACCAGCTCGTCATGCCCGGCCTGATCGACTCGCACACGCATTTTGCCCAGGGCGCGTTTATGACCGACCCCGATTTTGCCGTCAACCTCATCGACTGCACCAGTTTTGAGATGGCGATGGAACGTGTCGTGGCGTTTGCGGCCGACCATCCCGATAACGAGTGGATTCTGGGCTGCCAGATTATCCAGTTCCAGTGGGATGTCCCCGAGATGCCCACGGCCGCGATGATCGATGAGTACATCTCCGACCGCCCGGTATTTCTGCAGCAGGTTGACTTGCATACCTTTAGTGCCAATACCTGCGCCATCAACAAGGTGGGAGTAACTTCGCAGACGCCCGATCCCGCAGGCGGCAAGATCCTTAAGGATGCCGACGGCAATCTGACGGGCGTGTTTTCCAACAACGCCGGCGCCTTCTTTATGGACGAGGTCTACGACCCAGCGCCCGAGGTTGTTGACGCGTCGTTTGCAAAAACCGCCCGGCGCGCCAATGCCCTGGGAATCACTACGGTCGGCATGGTCAATCCTACGTTTGTGAGCATGGAAAACCCGTATGCGGTGTTGGCAGGTCTTAATGCCAAGGGCGACTTGCCGCTGCGCGTGTTCCTGTACACCGACCTGTTCGAAAACGAGTCCTTGACGCTCGAGCAGATCAAGGAGAAATACGCCTTCCCGGGTACGCAGGTGGAGTGGCACGGCTTTAAGCAGTTCCTTGATGGTGTGTGCTCCGACCATACCGCCTGGATGCTTGAACCCTATAGCAACGCACCCGACACCTGTGGTGAGCCCGCGGAGGAGCCGGAGCGCATCCGTGCTGCCATCCTGAGGGCGCAGGAATGGGGCGTTGACACGCGCATCCATGCAATCGGCGATCGCTCGGTGCGTTTTGTGCTCGATTGCTTTGAGGAGGGCGAGCGCTTGCATGGCAAGCGGGATTGTCGCCACTCCATGG
>JAXJLC010000029.1:0-7979 GCA_036297365.1 Collinsella sp. | reverse complement strand
CCGCTCGGTTACGGTTGAGCTGCCGCGCCGTGTTGCCGCACATCTGAAGGGAGTCAACGCGCACGTGGGCTCGGGTGATCTGCAGATTGCCGGTGTCACCTGTGATGGTTTCGACCTTTTCCTGGGTGCGGGAGATGTGGAGTTTGCGGGCAGCGTGACTGATGCGCTTAGTGCAGAGGTCGGGTCGGGCGATGTAACGTTCGAGCTCTACCAGGCCCCCGCGAAGTCGATGGACGTGAGTGTGGGCTCGGGTGATGTGGAGATGACGGTTCCGAACTCTACGGGCTTTAAGGCGAGCCTCACCTTGGGCAGCGGCGACTTCGAGAGCGATTTCCTTCCGCTTGACTACGACGGCGAGACCATTTTGAATCTTGAATTCGATAATGGCGATAAGTCCGCCACGTATCGTTTTGAGGTTGGTTCGGGCGACATGTCATTTGATTCAGAGTGACGGGCGGTTATCGAAGACTTATAAACCATAGCTGCGCTGTTTGATGGAGGCGCCGGAGCCGTGACGGGCTCCGGCGCCTTTGCCTTTACAATGGGGTCATGGAACAGATTATCTTGAACATACTCGAGGCTCTGCGTCGCGGCGAGACCGTGGACGACAAAGCGCTCGTCAAACTGATACATGCCGAGGCGCGCCGTGAGGGTGCCGACAAACGCGATTTGGCCAAGCGCCGTCTGCTGCCGTTCTACCAGCGGGTAAAACGTGAGGAGCCGGCTCGTTGGGCTGGGTGGAATGTCGATGCCGAGCTGGAACGTCGACTGCTGCGGGTGCTGCGTATGAAGCCTCGTCGCACGGCCTCGGGCGTGGCGACCATTACCGTCATCACCAAGCCCTGGCCGTGCTCGGGCGATTGCCTGTTTTGCCCCAACGATCTGCGCATGCCTAAAAGCTATCTGTATGCCGAGCCGGCGTGCGCCCGTGCGGAGCAAAACTGTTTCGACCCGTATCTGCAGGTGAGCGCTCGTCTGACCGCGCTTTCGCAGATGGGGCATGCGACCGACAAGATAGAGCTCATCGTGCTCGGTGGCACCTGGAGCGACTATCCGCAAGGGTATCAAACGTGGTTTATGTCGGAGCTTTTCCGTGCGCTCAATGACGATGCCGTCGCCGGCGTGGCGGCAAACCCCATGTTGGCGCGTCCGGGCATCAGCCGTGCCGAGGCAGGGCGCCTGCTCGATGACGCTCCCGCCGATGTCCTCCCGCCGGTGGTAACAGAGCGCCGCGAGCGCTATCGGGCTGCCGGCATTGCGACAGACGAGGCTGAGCTTGCTGCCGGCGTTGCCGACGAGCAGGGGCGTGTGGATGCTGCCGTGGGCGGCTATAACCGCGCAGTGCGTCGTCTGTACGGCCCCGTTACGCCATGGGGCGAGGCTGCCGAGTGGCAGACGGCAACGATGGAGGAGCTTGAGCGTCAGCAGCGCATCAACGAGACGGCGAAGCATCGCGTGGTGGGGCTCGTTATCGAGACGCGCCCCGATGCCGTAACGCCGCAGGCCCTCACGCTCATCCGCCGCCTGGGTTGCACCAAGATTCAGATGGGTATTCAGAGTCTCGACCAACATTTGCTCGATATCAACGAGCGTCGCATTTCGGTGGCGCAGATCGAGCGGGCGTTTTCGCTTGCGCGCTTGTTTGGCTTTAAGATCCACGCGCACTTTATGCTCAACTTGCTGGGCGCCACGCCCGAGGGGGACAAGCGCGACTACGAGCGCTTTATGACCGAGGGGGCCTTTATGCCCGACGAGGTCAAGGTCTACCCGTGCGCGCTCATCGAAGGCTCGCGTCTGGTGGGCCGCTATGAGCGCGGCGAGTGGCGCCCCTATACCGAGGAAGAGCTGCTCGATGTGCTGGCCGACGACATCGTGGTGACGCCGGCGTTCTGCCGCATCAGTCGCATGATCCGCGACTTTAGTTCCGACGACATTATGGTGGGCAACAAGAAACCCAACCTGCGTCAGCTCGTTGAGAACCGCCTGGCTGCTCGGGGTGACGGTGCGACGGTGCGCGAGATTCGCTATCGCGAGATCAGTACGGCGGGTGCCGACTTGGATGAGCTATCTCTTGATGAGGAAGTGGCGTACGAGACGCCGGTGACTTACGAGCGCTTTCTGCAGTGGGTGACGCCGCAGGGCAAGATCGCGGGCTTTTTGCGGTTGTCGCTGCCCGACCATTCGTTTGTTGCCGCGCATGCGGACGAGTTGCCGACGTCGCCGGACGAGGCGATGATTCGCGAGGTGCACGTGTATGGCATGGCGGCACGCGTGGGCGACCAGGGCCAGGCGCCGCAGCATCACGGGTTGGGGCGTTTGCTCGTAGAGCGTGCGTGCGAGATTGCCCGGGATGCCGGCTATGCGCGCATCAACGTGATCAGCGCGATCGGTACGCGCGAGTACTATCGCCATCTTGGATTTTATGACCATGGTCTTTATCTGCAAAAGGAGCTCTAGATGAACAAGCCGAGTGTTTCTGCCGGCGTCGTTGCCGGCGTTGCTCTGGGAGCCGCGGCGCTTGGTGCGGCCGCTGTCGCTGTTCGTGCTGCCTGTCTGCAGGTTGCGCGAACCCGCAATGGGTTGGCGCGTGTGAAACGTGTGCACGACGAGGGCGGCGACGAAGTCCGCGTATTGGTGCAAGGCGGCGTCTACCAAAGCGCGAGTTACGTTGGCGAGCGCTGGGCGGAGCCCGTCTTTGCGTACTATCGCGCGTTTGACGACGTGTTTGAGGCCGAGGATGCGATGCGCGACGCTTATGGTCACGGTATCAGCTGTATGCTTATGCTAGGTGGCGGCGGGTTTGCCTATCCCAAATATGCGCTGGTGTCGCACGAGGGCCTGCGCATGGACGTCATCGAGTATGACGGAGAGATAACGCGCTTGGCGCGCCGTTGGTTCTATCTGGATGAACTGGAGCACGCGGTGGGCGATCGCCTGCGGGTGATTACCGCCGAGGCTCGCTCGTATCTGGGTGTGACGAGCGTGGGCCATCGTCGCTACGACGTAGTCGTGAGCGATTGCTTTGGCGGTGCCGAGCCCGTTCGCGAGCTGGCGACCGTTGAGGCGCTGCGCCTGGTGCGGGGCAGCCTGAACCCCGGGGGTATCTACGTGGCCAATATCGTGAGCGCAAACGAGGGGAGCGATGTGACGTTCCTTCGCGACTGCGCCGCCACGGCGCTTGAGGTGTTCGACCGCGCTTGGGTGGTCCCATGTGGTGATACGGAGTTCGGCGGCGAGGAGAACTACCTGCTCATCGCCAGCGACGGCGACTACGCCTTTGCCGAAGCCGTGCCCTTCGACACCGACTTCCTCGGCACCGTCCTTCACGACAAGTAAGTCTCCCCGTCCCAAAAAGACTGGTCTTAGGCGTGGTCGCGCCAGCCGAGAACGCGCTGCTTCATGCCTTCGATGTCGAGCACGCCTTCGGCAAAGCCCTTGCGCACGAGCTCTTCGGGAACAAACTCGTCGTAGCGGTCAAAGTAAGGCACCTCGCCGGGATAGACGAGGTCGATGGGGTCGAAGTCTTTCTCGGCTTCGGCGGCGAGCACTTCAAAGAACGTCTCCTCGTCGGCCTTCATCTTAAACTGCATAAAGTACGGGCGTGACGGGTCGAGTCCGCGAAGGCCCAACTCAGCGGCGCATTTAATCTTGAGCATGCGCTCGAGCGCCAAAAAGGCGTAGCTGCCCAACCAGGGGAAGAGCACCCAGGTGTCGCCACCCAGGTTGATGAGCGGCTTAGTTCCCGCGCCCGAAATCTCGGCCGTATGGCGAGCCTGCGCCAGACGGGCCCGCGCGTTACCCATCAGGTACGGATACGCCGCGTGCTCGTTGAGCGCCTTGCGCATACGCTCGAGTACGTGTGTATTGATGTCGCCGGGGCAGTCGCCAAAGTAGGCCGGCACCCGGCCCTTGACCTGCGTGGCAAAGACGGTGTGACGCTTCCAGTCCACTTCCTCGACAATCCAGCAGTGTCCGGCGATGGCAATGCGCTCACCGGGCGGGGGCGGGTTGACAATCGTGCCCAGCTCGGCCGATTCGCTGCGAACGGTGAACTCCTCGTTTTCCTGGAACACGGCGTAGAACTTAAAGTTGTTGATGATGCGCTCGCCCGCGAGACCCACGATGAGCCCGCCGCCCTCGGTGACTTGGATATGGTCGATCTTAATGAGGTGACGCAGCAACACGCGATAGTCATCGGCCGAGATGCGATGGAAATAGCTGAGTGTGAGCACGCGCTGGGCAAGCTCTGCCGGCGTGAGTTCGCCGGTGCTGGCAAGCGTCGACATAGTCTGGTGGTAGAGCAGGCTGTAGGGGAGTCGATCGAGCTCGGGCGGCTCGACCCACTTTTCCTCGCGATAGAGTTGTACGAGCGCGATGCCCTGCAGGAGCTTCCACGGAATGGTCTCGGGCATCATCGTGCGCGGCTCGGGTTCTTCCTCGCGCATGACAAACCACATCTCGGGCGGAAGGTCGCGACGGCCTGTGCGCCCCATGCGCTGCAAAAAGGAGCTGACGGTAAACGGCGCGTCAATCTGGAACGCGCGCTCCAGGCGACCGATATCAATGCCGAGCTCCAGCGTGGAGGTGGTGACGGTCGTCTGCGCCTGCTCTTCGTCGCGCATGAGCTCCTCGGCCGTCTCGCGCAGCGATGCCGAAAGGTTGCCGTGGTGGATGAGAAAGCGGTCTGGCTCGTGCCGGCTCTCGCAGTAGCTGCGCAACATGGAGCACACGGCCTCTGCCTCCTCGCGCGAGTTGGCAAAGACCAGGCACTTGCGGCCGCGGGTATGCTCAAAGATGTAGCCCATGCCGGGGTCGGCGTTGTCGGGTGCGGTGTCGGTGGGGTTGAGCAGTGCCTGTTCGGTTGCCTGCGGGATGTCGACTTCGCCCTCGGGGGCTGAGGAAGTGCGACGGTCCTTGGGAGCGGCCTTGCCCCGTGCCCGCTCACGACGTTGACGGCGCTCCTCTTGTGTGAGTTGTCCGCTGTGACGCATATCTTGGGCGCCGGCGGGCAGTGCCGCGGATGCCGCCTCGATGCGCTCGCATGCGAGCACTTCGGCTTTCTGCGGACCTGTGCCCATGAATCCCCGCTGCTGTGCCTGGGGGCCCGAGTTGTAGAAGTGCTCCATGGAGATGCGCCACACGCGACGCGGTTCCTCAAAGCGGGGGATAACGCAGTCGCGCCCCGTTCCCTGTGAGAGAAAAGCGCCCGTGCGCTCGGGGTCGCCGATGGTGGCCGAAAGGCCAATGCGTCGAGGCTGCACGCCGGCCATGCGCGAGAGCCGCTCGATAAGGCAGAGCGTCTGCCCGCCACGGTCGCCGCGCATGAGCGAGTGGACCTCATCGATGACCACGTAGCGCAGGTCGCAAAACATGCGCGGGATCGCCATGTGCTTATGGATCAGGAGCGCCTCGAGCGACTCGGGTGTAATCTGCAAGATGCCGCTCGGTTTTTTGATGAGCTTAGCCTTGTGCGACTGCGAGACATCGCCATGCCAGTGCCAGACAGGGATATCGGCCTCTTCGCAGAGGTCGTTGAGACGGACGAACTGATCATTGATGAGCGCCTTGAGGGGGCCGATGTAGAGGGCGCCCACGCTCGCGGGCGGGTTCTCCCAAAACTCGGTCAGGATGGGAAAGAAGGCCGCCTCGGTTTTGCCGGAAGCCGTGGATGCCGTCAGGAGCACATTGTCTTGCGTGTTGAAGATGGCATCTGCCGCCGCAACCTGGATAGAGCGCAGGCTCTCCCAATCGTGGGAGTAGATGAAATCCTGGATAAACGGGGCATATCGGTCAAAAGCGTTCACGGGGCCTCCTTTCAGCAACGGGCTGAGCAAAGCAGTGGGCAACGGCTCTATATCTTGCAACATCGGTGTTTGCCCAGATAAAACCTGCCAAAATAAACCTGTCCCTTTTTGGTAGGTTAGATGGTGAACTCGGCGAAGTTGCGGTCGTCGCTTGCGGTGCCGGTGTCGTCTGTTGCGGTTGCCGATGCCAGCGCATCGCCGCCAACGCTTTGTAGCAGCTCGGCCACGTTGGCATCGGGGTTCTGACACAGGATGTCGAGCAGCTCGATAAAGTCGCGAATGACCTCACGGGGCGTCAGGTGCGTATCGGCTCCCACGCGGCCAAACTCGATCTTAAGGAAGTCCACCAAGTCGTTCTCGGTAAGCGTGGGTGTCCAGCCAAAGTAACCGGCGTGGATTTGCATGAGCTTTTCGATCAAGACCAGCAGCTCCTCATAGGTGAGTGGCTGTAGGCGGATGATGGGCGCGAGCATGTCCTTAAGGTCCTCGCGCGCAAAGCGGCCCTGAGCGAGTCGGCTGCGCAGAGCTTCGTAGGAGAACACGCCGCGGCGGCGGTCTTCGATGGAGGTTGGCGTGCCGCCCATGATCATGCCCAGGTACTGCGCCTTGCCCTGGAGTGTGTCGTTGTACATGGTCAGGATCTTCTCGTAGTTGTACTGGCGCGTGATGGCGTTGGGAATCTTATACAGATTCACGAGCTCGTCGATGAGCACCAACATACCCTTGTAGCCGCTGCAGACCAAAAAACGCGCGATGAGCTTAACGTAGTCGTACCAGTCGTCATCGCTGATGATGGTCGAGGAGCCCAGCTCGGCGCGAGCCTCGCTCTTGGTACGGTATTCGCCGCGGATCCATTTGGTCACGCGGCTCATGGCTTCTTCGTCGCCCTCGGATACGGCCGTGCGATAGCGGCGGAGCATGCGGGTGAAGTCGAAGCCGTGGACCATTTCCTCGAGCGGGGCCAGTTGGGCATTGACGACCGACTCGTCGACGTCGGCGCACGAGGCGACCCAGCGATCAAGAATAAGGTTGAGCGCACCGCCCTCGGGGCGCGTCTTGGTCGATATATTGCGTATGAGCTCGCGGTAGGTGGCAAGGCCCTGCCCCTGCCCGCCCTGCAGACGGCGCTCGGGGGATAAGTCTGCATCGGCGACGACGAATCCCTCGCCCATGGCATGCGTTCGGATGGTTTGGAGCAAAAAGCTCTTGCCGGCGCCGTAGCGACCGACCAGGAAGCGGAAGCTCGCCCCACCGTCGGCGATGAGACTCAGATCGGTGAGCAGGGCGCGGATCTCGACCTCGCGCCCTACGGTAATGTAGGGAAGGCCGATGCGCGGGACCACGCCGCCCTTGAGCGAGTTGAGAATGACGGCAGCGACGCGCTTGGGCACGCGGGGTGCTGCGGATGCGGTATCACTCATGGTCTAGGTATCCTCTCACGTCTGCTTCGTAGTCCTCAATAATCTGCGGCCCTGCCGCGCTAAATTCAATTACGGTGTCGCCTACCAGGTCAAAGAGCGCCTCGTTGATAGTATCGACGAGCATGTCCTCGCTCTGCCCCGATTGCGCTACCGCCGATTCCGCCTGTACTGCGTTTTGCTCGAGCAGTGCGCGAAGGAAGGCATCTGCGGCGGGCGCGAGTTCGTTTGTGGCGTCAGCGGGCGCAGCAGCTGCGAACGCGGGCGTCGGCGCGAGAAGCGGTGCCACGACACCAAACTGTTCGGTGGATATGGTCGGCTCGTCGGTCAAGTCCTGCCGAATGGGTGCCACGACCGGTTCGACAATCGCGTCGGTTACGGGCTCGGCTTCCGGTTGCCCTGAGTCCGCTGCCTCGGCTTCTGCGGATGCGTCGTCCTCGCGCTCTTCGTCGATCAAAAGCGCTTCGCGCGTTTGCGCAGCGGCGCTCCGAATGTGCCCCAGCTGACTCAGATCGATATCGATCTTGACGGGCTGGTGTGCGGCATCCCACGAGAGCCATGCCACAATCTCGTCATCGATAATCTTGGCCAGATATTTGGGGACCTTTTCTTCCTTAAGGGGATAGGCGGGGTCCAGCGCCAGGCGCAGGCGTTGGTCGCAGGCGCGCATCATTTCACCGAGCTTGCTGCTCTTTTGCCTACTACCGTGGATACGCATGCATTCCCAAAAGCCGTTTTGGCAACGGTAGATATGGAT
>JAXJLC010000028.1:0-3327 GCA_036297365.1 Collinsella sp. | reverse complement strand
CACAGGGCCTTCGTCATCCGTCTCGTCCGAACTGCAATCGGGGAAAACGCCACCTTCGGCCACGGCTTCGCCGGTGCCCTCGGTTAGCTTCGACCACTCATCCTCAACCGGCAGCGCCGTCAGCACCGCAGGTTCGTCTACGGAGATGCGAGTACTCTTGCGCGGCATGGACCGACCACCCGAAAAGGCAATAGCATACAAAAGGGCAATCAAGTTGTAGCACAACCAATAGATGATCACGGAACTGTACACGAGCGCCATGCCATACTTTCCCCATGTAAATCTGATAATAGCTGCAACCGAGAGCACCACGAGCAACAGGTGTGGGAGCATGTTCCACAGGCTACCGCTGCGATTGGTCGTCTTGTCTTTACGCGTAACTTTGAACTTGGTCTCGCGGATACCGAGCGTCTCAAGAAATACGGGAATAATAAGTGATGGCGCCAGCGTGGTGTCGATGATTTGACTCCATTTCTGACTGCGAACATTGCTCGAAAGCAATTTCATAGACCTGCTATAAAAGAAATAGCTCGGCAGCCAAAAAATTAGTAACTGCCAGAGTGTGCAGTTAACCACTTGGAAGTCAAACAAGGCAAACATAATGGGCGCAAGAATGAAGATGATGCGGTTGAAGAATGACCACCAGTACAGAAAACTGCACAGATAGGTAATGCGCGCGGAAAAAGAAATCTTGCGGGAAAAGATGACACCCGTGTTTTGGATGCTCTGAATCACACCGCGCGCCCAGCGGATGCGTTGGTGCACCATCGAGCGCACATCCGTCGTCGAGAGGCCGTGAGCTTCGACCTTATCAGTGGCATAGGTAATATAACCCGCCATCTGCAGACGACAGCTCGTCTCAAAATCTTCGGTGATCGTATGATACGGAAACCCGCCAATCTCCTCCATACCGGCGCGCGAAATCACGGCATTGCTACCGGTGTATGCGCAGGCGTTGGACGAGTTGCGCATCTGGTTTACCTCGCGTGAGAAGAAATCTTGCTCATTAGGAATCTTGTCCTCGGCGTACAGATTAAACTGAAAAAGATCAAGATTATAGAAGCTTTGCGGCGTCTGAATCAGACCGACTTTAAGGTCCTCATTGAGTTCGTCCTCGGAACGATAACGCCATGCGCCGGTCGCGCCATCCTGAATATAGCGAGGCAGCAAGAAATAGGGCACGGTGTCTACGAGAAAGCTGCTACGCGGAATCATGTCGGCATCGAACGTCGCGATCAGCGGTGAAGTCGTGTGCCTTAACGCGTTGTTGAGGTTGCCCGATTTGGCATACTTGTTATCCTCGCAGGGGATATAACCAATCCCAAGTTCAGCCGCAAGGGAAGCGACCTCTTTGCGGCAGCCATCGTCAGCAAAATAGACGTGCACCCGAGAACGATCGGGATAGTCCATGTAGGTACAGGCGTTCGCCGTCTTGAACAACACGTCAGTCGGCTCGTTGTGCGTAGCGATTACCACGTCAACGTCGGGATAGTCTTCGGGCAAGATTTTCGGCATAACGAGATGTCCGCTGTCGGCCTTAACCTTGCGGTAGTAAAGTTCGAAGGTCGTAAACGCGGTTACTGTCTCAGCGATGAGCAGCAAGACCGCAAAAACCATCTGGGGAATCCCCTGATCAAACGGCAGGGTGAACAGCAGACGCCATAGCAGATAGATGACCATAAGGACTGCAGTGACGATAAAGGTCGTCACATCGCGCTTCCGTGCCCCCTGTTTTTCCACCACGCTTTTCTTGGCTTTCTTAAGCTCATGAACGTTCACGGAATCATCCCCCTATTCAAAGACCCATGACTGCTGGATACGGTAGTTAGCAAAGAACAATGCCGTATCAACAAACGGTTTGATGATGAAGACCGGTATGGGCAGTGCAACGGAAATCAAGAGGACGAGAGCTGCGCTCGCCAACATACAAGCTGCGCACAGGGCAATATAGCGGCAAAGGCTCCGAGAACAGCTAGAATTATCCGCTTTGAAGACGATATTTCGATTCAGCATATAGTTGACAAATGCCGAGACGACCCGCGCAACGACGGTTGCCCACACGATGGCTGCACTGGTCGCGACACCATGCGACCATAGGAGTACGAGCGCAGAGAACAGTGCCCAATCCAACAACGATGTGCAGAGCGAAGAGAGCGTGTAGCGCGCAAACGCAGAGAATAAGACACCGAGCACGCGAAGCGAATCAACAACGGGACGGAAATGTGATGCCTCGTTGTCACCCTCGTAGACCGTGGTAATGGGAACCTCGAAGATGCCACCCGCACGCCGTGCCAGCACAAGCATCTCTGTCTCGAACTCATATCCGTCTCGCACCACAGCGAGCATACGGCGCATAAGCGACGCCGGAAGGCCACGTAAGCCCGTCTGCGTATCACTCACATCGACACCGCAGAGCACGCGCATGGCCCCAAGCATAAAATTGTTACCGAGCTTACTGCGCGCAGGGACGCCATTACCGTCGAATCGGCGACAGCCAAGCACCAACGAGTCCTGGTGCAAACCGAGTTCGCGCGCAACGGCGCGGATATCGGCAGGCAAATGTTGACCATCGGCATCTGCCGTGACGGCCCCCGCAACAGTCGGGACCTGTTCCAAGAGATAAGAAAAGGCAGTCTTAAGGACCGCACCTTTGCCGCGGTTGAGCCCGTGGACAAGAACCGTAGCACCAAGCGCGCGGGCGCGGTCAAACACCACAGAACAGGACGCGCTGCTCCCGTCATCCACCACAACGATCGGTCCCGGCCATCCGAGCACGAGCTCCTCAAGTAGTGCGGCCAGCCGACCACTCGGCTCATACGCGGGAATCACCAAAGCTATCCTATTGTCGATATCTGCCATGATCAAATGGACTCTCCAACATAATGAATCGATTTGCGGACGTCGATTATAACGAAATTGCCTAGCGGTTAAAACAAAAGCCCGGGGTCGCTGGGACACCCGGGCTCGTGAAAAGGGGCTAATCCTTATTCAGACTTAAGCGGAAACTGCGGCGGAAGCAGTGTTGGTCTCGTCCTCGTCGGTCCATGCATGCTTGGGCATGGGACGGAAGATCTGGAAGAGCATCGCAACCAGCAGCACGATGGCGACAATCGTCCAGATACCAAACTGCCCAAGGACAAGCAGGTTGTAGAACTGGTTGATGAACAGGCCGATGACCCAAGCGAAGGCGCACTCGTAGCCGAGGGCAATCGCGGTCCACTTGCCGGAATCCATCTGGTTGCGGATGGTACCCAGAGCGGCAAAGCACGGAGCGCACAGCAGGTTGAACGCGCCGAAGGCAACGCAGGCGCCCATGGGGGGGAACAT
>JAXJLC010000027.1:0-6281 GCA_036297365.1 Collinsella sp. | reverse complement strand
TGTACAGACAGAACATAGCGGTACTCATGCTCGCCCGCGCGGTAATAGAGCTCGAACTCGGTGGGCTCGGCAGCAGACACGTCATCAAATTCAAACGCCGAACAACGGGCTATCAAAGGGCGATCACCCGCTGGCGCATCAGCGCTGGCAGACAGCAATCTAATTGGTCTGGCCACCGCCGAACGAACGTAATCAAGAGCCTCGAGCAGGTTAGACTTACCGCCAGCGTTGGGCCCGTACACCGCAGCCACCGGAAGGAAACTCTGCCCGTCGGAGCACTCGATGAGGGAACGCTCAAACTCCTTCATCGGCGTCGCCTGCATGGAAAGCTCAGCCTCGTCGCGATAGGACCGATAGTTCTTAAAGGTGAACTGGCAAAGCATGGTACTCAACATTCCTTTCATTGTTTTGAAAAGATATATCAGAGTTTTTATTTGATTATAGACCTTAAATAGCATCAATCAAGTGTTTGCAGCATCTGAAGCAAAGTATGCAAAGTCTAAAAGATTGAATGGCTCGCAATCATCCTCGATTGTCAAGAAAAGCTCGTCAGGCATGTCAGCTACTAATATGAAGAGAGACAGCTATCCAAAAGAACAGCCGCCTCTCCGCAGGACGTAGGCCCGTAGGTTGACTACGTCAATGCCAGTTATTCACTCTATCGCCCAGGCCCAAAGGGGTCAATTCAATTTAAGAGAGCAATCAACAACTTTCGCTCCTCTATATGAACACAGCCGGCTGCTACCATGGTCCACCCGGCGAGCAGGCTGATCCATTGTAAGCGTCTTTAGCGTATGGGATGGGCATCTACGCCAGCTGACTCTTGCCGATCTACTAGATGTACAGCACCGAGAATCGCTATTCTTGGCAGAAGAAGCACCGTGGATGCGGCGGTCCAGTTGCAATCGGCGGTCTTGGGGAGTGCCGAGTAAGTCGAGGTTTTGGCCTTGGATATGGAAGTGTTGGCGACCGTGGCTTTGGTCACCTTACCCACATCAAAGCGTCGCCACTACATTCGTCGACGCACACCACACATAAAAACTGCGCCATCCATAAAAATAGGGGATGCCCTCCCTAGGGAAGGAACCCCCTTGCAAAACTTCGGCCAAAGAAAGGCTTCTGTTTTTTGTTGTGAAGAAAGCATAGCTCTTTTTTGGCATCCAAGGCGTTGCGGCAACGCTCGTCACAGATTCATCGTTAATCAGTGTCCACCGGAAACCACGCACTAATCACCTTCGTGAGAAAGTCAAATCCAGTAGACACCTGAAGATTGCCCCGGTAGTAATCGACGTGCTTATTCATTCTTTGAACAAACACAGATAGGCTCTTTGCGCGATGTTCCAAAACGCCTTGCGAAGCAAGTTTCCTGTGCGCGTATAGCGTAGTGACAATCTGCTGTATACGGTCATTGCTCATCTTTGACTTACGCTGGTCGAGACCGATACCGGCTATGGTCGACAACTCCCGCGTTACAACGTAGCTAGGCTTAAATTGCGGCCTATCAGCACGCAGGTTATTCAAAATGCAGCTATTATGAGCGCATGCATTTCTTAATGACTTGACTGCTTGAAGAATATAGAACTCCTTAAGCATCTCGCGGTCGTCAAACCTATTGGCGCAAAACTTGTAAAAATAGAGAAAAGAGCCGAAGGAGACGACTTCGATAAATGCCCACGCGGGGAAGTAGAAATCAGCATACCTGGCAATCAACCCACCAGTGTAGGGACTGTTCTTGCATCTGAGAATCTCGTCTTTGAGTGAATTGCACGGCGTTCCATCTAGCTTCGTGCCGTCGTAGGAAGAAATGAACTCCGAGACGACCGCATAGCCGTCCTCCCCCTCAATCTCGATGCGCTTTAATAGTTTTACCTTTGAGAAATGCTCCACATCAAGCGTAAGCGGCAGCATTTCATAACGAAGGAGCATGTCGACAATCGACAAATCGACCAGCATCTTGAAGTCTAGATTTGCATACTCTCCCTTGCGGGCTCCTTCTTCAACTTTAGGAAACCCAAGTCGATAAGCGCGCAGGCGAAAATAGTTGCTGTTCTTCTCCAGGTAAGCTCTGGCATCGTCTTCGCTCATCAACGAGAAATGAACACCTCTCGATTTGAGGTGATCAATCTGCTCGGACGCCGTAAGCCACGGCTTTCTATTGGCGTCGGTCATCAGATCTCCGTTCTCGATGATTGACTCGAGTTTCCATATTAATGCGTTTAGCTGGGAGAGTCACTCACTATTCACTGTCCGCACCCCTTATATGCCAGGGCGACAGAGTAAGCAATTAACTGGGCCCGTCGCGCCAATGCCCTGGCACAATTATCGGAAGCAACATGGCAATGAGCAATGGGCCCGCCATGCAAAAGCATAGACAGGCCCGAATGCAACATAATCGGATGAGTCAGATGGCAGACGGCTAGCGGTCACCGCAATCAAAAGAGCCCAAATAATGCAGCACACCCTTCACTCGCGGAGCATTAGGGTCTTCACTCAAGAAATTGACGCTGTAAGAAGGAGATCCAACGTAAACATGAGTCTTACCGGCCTCGCAACAGAACAAAATATCGCGAGCGCTGTTCTGTGTCAGAGTGTTGTAATTCGAGTAATAATCAAGCTCGTCTGACGGGGCTTCTCCTACAACAATCAACCGAGGATCCAACTTATCCAGCCATGTCTTAGGGACGCGACCAGACTTTCGTCCATGATGCGGTGCAAATAGAATGTCCACAGGCGAAAGCGAGATGTAGTCTTCAATCGCCACCATGTAGTCATTCTCCATGTCACCAAGCCAAAGCGCACGGACCCCTTCCTCAAGAGAGTAGACAATCGCAGGACTAATATTATTGGGTTTATCAGAGCTTTCGGCATCCCGCAAAGCATCCTGGAAGGTCTCATTATTCACATCGGGCCAGAGGACGCTAATCCCAGCAGAGCCGCGCTCACCATCAGAAACGTTCATCCATTTACGATTACACCCCTTGTATATTTTGTAAGCGCACGACGACCCCTTCAGATCTTTATACTTTTTGAAACTCTCAGTCTCCGTGGACTTAGAGACATTATTGTCAACGCAATAGAAATTCTTGATAAGCCCGAGCTCATCAAGATACTCAATACCCTGGATATGATCTTGGTCCGGATGCGTACTGATAAAACGAACGACGCCCTTTTTCCCTGCAAGGTTTTTGACCTCATCAAGGATTTCCGACTTACGCTCATCGGTAATATTACAGTCAATCATGCTGAAGTTATCAGTATTGTGATTGATATAAAACATGTCGCCGTTATCAACGGACAGAGACTTAATCTCGCTCATGGTTATCACACTCCTCAAGATTGAAGTTGATTCGTTTTTCTACATACCATTCCTGCTTGACCCAAGCGATAACAAACAGAACGGTAAAAGCGAATAGGGTCACAAAAGCCGCTTCAAATCGAAAAGATTCCGGCAGCAACGATGCGAGCAGAACAATGACGAGCAAAACACCCGCCCCAGCCATGCTGCGATACATGTTTGAAATCATTAGGAGCTGTTCGACCTTAGGATCGTTTTTCTGAGCATACGCAAAGGCAGAATAGTCCCGTTTTCTGGTAGGCTTCAGGTTTTGAACCAACGGCTCAATGCAGAGAGAGCCAATCCGTGAAGCAATAAGCCCGAGAACATAACTCATCACAGATAACGCCATCCAGTTAGAACAATCGATAAAACTGCCCAACGGTGTCTGACTGGCGAAATATGTTACGAGTGCGCCCGGTATGAGCACATTGAACAGATCGTAAGCAGAAATCTTCCCAAGCAACTCATTAAGAAAGTTATTGACCAATAATCTCACTCCTCCAATAATCCAGAAGCCATCCTCCGCAATTTTTGCGCACTATCCAGCCCTGCCACGCAAGTGAAAGGTTGCTGAAGAAAAGCAATTTGTAAATGAGTTGAGCAAACAGGAGCGCATACTGCTGTTGACCAATAAGCGCACACGCCCCTAAAGAAATTTAATGAACCATCAATATGGCCTCGATTTTGACAGCTATTCCTTCCGACTCCTTCCGAACAATTAGGTTGTAATGGGGAAACGACGCTTCTCGTTGTTTCAATTGTAGCCCTTCGCCAGTTCCATATCCTGTATTCTTTTTTGATGATGAGCACAAGATGTTGTGTTTTAACAGGTAAACGCAGCTAAAACAATGCGGAACTTATTCACGCGAAATTACGAGTCAGCTCATCCCCTTGTAGACAGCACCCTTGACCTGCATGAAAACATAATTAGACTCAATCGCTTTCGCCCGGTACAAAGTCATCCACATCGAATACCTGTTCGAAATTAACAAAAGATTTTGCTTGACCAACATGTTGAGACGCCCGCTTATTGCCCGGTCGTAAGCCGCAATAAACTAGACGGCAGCCTAGCGGACTTTTCCTGGAAGGTCGTGGCGGCGAGCCTCGAAGAGGCGCAAGACGGCCTCATGTTGAAGCTGCCGCATCGAGCATAGTCAACCCAGCGAGGGGCAGAACGCCACCGGAGACTAAAGCGGGCCCGCTCCCCTCCCCAGCATTCCCCAGAAAGTTCACTGATGTTGACTGGTGTTCCCGTAAAATTAACCCCAACAAAATATGTGCGGAGTGCTGGCCTGGAGCTGCCTTCGGACCCTATTGGCTGCTCACCGAGAGGCTTCGCTATGAAACGACCCCTTTACTACCTGTTCTGCGCGATCGCGTGCACGTCCATGGTCAGCGCGACGATGCCCATGGCAGCCATTGCGGGAGCCATCCAGCCTCAGGCAACAGCCACTCAGCAGGCGCAAGCCGACGCCACGAGCAGCGGCACAGGCAAGGCTGAAGACGGCACCAACACAAATGCGGCAGCAGATACCGCAGAGGACAGCACCGCAACATCCGCCGGCGCCAGCGCCGTCAACACGGAAAGCGCTGGCGGCACCACCGCCGCAACCGGCACCACCGCCCCATCCCTCCGAGCCCAAGCCAACGGCACGCCCGAGACCATCTCCACCACCTCACAACCCACCTACGCCCACTCCGCCACGGCAACCCAAAACGGCGTCACCTTCACCGTCTCGTGGAACGACGCACCCGCGGGCACCGCGACGACCTTCCACGTAACCCAGGCCAACGGCTCATCCCAGGCCAAGGCGCGCATGGACGTGCCCACCTATTGGGACGGCGGCAGCCATGAGAGCGTCTGCGACCCGTCGCGCGCGACATGGGGCAGCTACTACAACCTGGGCACCGCGGGCCACGACTTTACCTTTGACTTCACGGCATCGGGCACGTACCGCATCTACTTCTACTTTATGGACAACGACAGAAACGACCCCCAAAACGACAAGGGGATCTACTGCCTGCGCACCACGGCGGAGGTGACCGTAAACGACGCCGCCCGCCCGAGCGTCACGCAGATCGTCAGCAACGCCGTGGACCTGTGCAGGCAAGAGACAAACGGCTCGGAATACGACATGGCGCTGTGGCTCCACGACTGGACGCTCGACCAGCTGGAGTACGACCACAGCCTCAACTGGTGCTCGGCCGAAAGCGGCCTCACGCGCCACCAAGGCACCTGCGAGAGCTACCAGCGCATCTACTCCAAGCTCCTTGACGCCGCGGGCATCGCCAACGGCCGCATCACCGGCAACGGCCACACCTGGAACGCCGTAAAGATCGACGGCAAATGGTGCCAGATGGACCTAACCTGGGACGACACCAGCGACCACTGGTACGGAGACCTGGAGCAACACCTTGCCGTTGCGCGTGCGGTCTACTCCAGTCCCCAGTGCTCCTGCTCGATGAATGCACATCGGCCCTCGACCCCAAGACCGAGCGAGAAATGCTGGGCCGCACGCGAAATCTCGGCCGTACCGTCATCATCGTCACGCACAGGCCTGCCGCGCTGGAGGTTTGCGATCGAGTTGTAAGCCTTGAACCCAAATGAGGAATGGATCGCTGCGGTTGTTTTCGACAGCGCTCTCGCCATACTCATTGATGCGCGAGACACAAGGTGACTCAATCCCGCACGATGGTATTTGACGGATAGCCGAATATATGGGTCGTAAATCAAGCCCCGAAAGGAGGTAAAGATATGGACGAGACGACTCAGCACTATTTGGACTCACTGCTTGCAATCGCGTTCCCAAACGGCCAGGCCTTTGTTGAGCGCCAGGACTGCCTTGGTAATGTCGAGAAAGTTGGTGTAGCGCCCGATCCGAAGTGAGTCGGCCCGGCGTCCTGGAATCTGGAATACGGTTGATATCCTATGCCGCCTCGACCC
>JAXJLC010000026.1:0-14044 GCA_036297365.1 Collinsella sp. | reverse complement strand
TCCGAGCCCTTCTTGTGCTCGTCCTCGCGGGCGTAGGCGCTCACCTGCAGCAGGCCCTCGCCGCCCTCGGCGGGGAACACGCACGCCGTGGACTTCACGTAGTAGCGGTCGCCTATCTGCACCAGCTCGTCGGTCATGAAGAACGCCAGGCCCTCCTTGGCGCACGGCTCCTTCAGCGCGGCCACTATGTCCTCGTAGCTGCGGTAGCTGAACTTGCCGAAAGCGTTGTACTTGGCCTTGGGCACCACCACGGCGCGCTGCACGCGGGCAACGGCCGCCATGAGGTCGATGGACTGCTGTTCCTGGGTCATGCTAGTAGCCTCCGTTCATTCGCTCGTAAACCTGGCCCACCGTTCCGTGCATGATGGTGCCCACGACGCCCTGCGCCTTGAGGGCCGCCGCGACGCCCTGCATCTGCTCGCGCGTGGCGCACGGCACCACGACCGTCCACGGGTCGCCCGCCATGGCCACGGGTGCCGGTGCGGGCGGCGCTGGCGGCACCGGGGCGGGCATGGGCGCGGGCTGCGGCTCGGGCATCTGCTCAAGCGGCTGCGGGAACTCTGCGGGCGGGCATTCCGCGGGCTCGGGCACCGCTTCGGGTTCGGGCTCTTCCACGGGTTCCGGCTCCATGGCCGCCTTCAGCTCGGCGATGCGCCGGCGCTCCTCCTCGGCCTTGTGCGCCGCCGTTATGGCCGCGCCCAGGTCCAGGGTGGCGAACAGCTCGCGCTCGGCCTCGTCGTAGAACGGCTCGCCCTGGAACTGCGCCTTGAGGGTTTCCCAGTCCTGGGCCAGGCGCTCCACCTTGGCCTCCAGGGCCTTGAATGCCTTCACCTCGCCGAAGGTCTTGTTGGTCCACTGCTTCTCGTGGAAACGCTCATAGGGCACGACGGGGGCCAGCAGCCCGGCGAACTCCTCGTAGTGCTCCCGCAGCTTGGCGTACGCGCGCAGCTGGCGCTCCTCCTCGGCCTCGTCCAGCTGCGCCTTGATGCCGTCGGCTGCCTGCTTCGCGATGCCCGCCACGGCCTTGCACCTGTCCTCGAACGCGGCCAGGGGCTTCGTGTACTCGCGGCTCACGGCCTTGCGGCGCTCGTCTATCTCCTTGGCGATGCCGTTGAGGTAGGCGCGGTCGCGCTTGGCGGCCTTCACGTTCTCGTCCTTGCCCATGTCGTAGCTCGCGCCCTCGTAGTCGGCCACCAGCCTGCGCACGTGCGCCTCCAGGGCGTCGAAGTTGGCCTCGATCACGGCGGGGGAGTACGCCACGGTCAGCTCTGACGCCTCCTCGGGCTCGATGATCTCGGCCTCAACTGCTTCGCTCATTTACTCCTCGCTTCCCAGGCGCGCCATGCACGCCTCGTAGGTTTCCGTCTCGGCCGCGTTCGGCTCGTAGCCGTCGGCCTTCATGGCCTCGTAGATGATGGTCACGTTCTCGACCGTCGCTCGGTTGAGGTACACGGAGCTGCCGCCTTCCATGAGGCTCCAGGCCGTCCAGCCGCTCATGTTCCACGCTGCCCGCCAGCCCATGGCCACGGCCAGCTCGGTGGGCGTGCGGTCGATGGGTCGGCCCAGCAGCTCCTCGAATGATTCCACGGCCTCGGCCTCCATGGCGAACGCGGTCAGCGCCAGAGCCGTGCGGCGCATCGACTTGAGGTCGCCCGCGTGGGCGGCAAGCCACTCGCGGCGGGCCTTCGCGCCGTCCTCGTAGGCGGCCTGGAAGTCGGCCTTGCGCTGGGCTGCGGCCTGTGCGGCCTCGTCGGCCCCCTCGGCCACCGGCGCCAGCAGGGTCACGCCGAACGACGTCTCCTCGGCCAGAAGCCCCGCGCCCGCGTTGTCGGCCACGTAGGCGTCCAGCGCCGCCAGGTCGGGGCGGTAGTCGGAAAACGTGCGGCATGCGGCGAAGCCCTCGGGGCATTCGTCGACGAACTCGACGCCCGCGTCGGCAAGCACCGCCACCACTTCGGCGCGGTTGCGCCTCTGCTCGGCCTCGGCCTTCAGTCTCGCGTACACGCGCTGCCATTCGGACTGCTTGCAGTCGCGCAGCTCGGCCACGGCCTCGTCGTCGCCCTCGAACTCGGCGATGGCCGCCAGGCGGTCGAGCGTCATGTCGTAGGCGGCGTCCTGCACCCTGCGGGCGGCGCGGCGCGCCTTGGCCACGGTGCCCGCGTCGGTGCGGGCGGCCACGGCCACCTCCTCGTCGGGAATGTCGAGCGCCAGCATGGTCTGCACGCCGCGCGACTTCTCCTCGGCGGTCAGCCCCAGCTTGGCGTCGGTCTCCACCATGGCCTTGGCGGCCTCCACGCGCGCCAGCTCGGCGTCGTCCAGGTCGTCGTAGACCTCGGCGAGGAAACGCTCGGTGCCGATGGCCCTCATGGCGCGCACGCGGCACTCGCCGTCGATGATCCAGTAGATGCCGCCCTCCTTGTACAGGATGGGCTTCATGACGGGCTGGCCGGGGTTGAGGCGGTTGGCCTTGAACTGCGCGGCCAGGCCCGCGATGTGCTCGGCGCTCTCCCTGGTGGTGAAGTCGCGCGGGTTCATCGGCTCGCCGTCGGCGCGCTCGTAGGGGTACACGTCGCAGATCGCGACCTCCTCTAGCGATTGCATACGCGGGCCTCCTCGTCTACGACCACGCGGCACTCCATGCCCACCAGGCGGGCGCGGCACGCCACGCGGGCAACCTCGCCCATGAGCGCGATGCGCTTGGTGGGCACGGGGCCGTTCTTGATTTGCGCGGCCATGCAGGCGGCCCCCATGTTGAACGCCTGGCGCATGGCGGCGTCGAAGCCGCCGTCGCCCGGCTCGGGCACGGGGACGGCGCGCTCGATGCGCTTCAGGATGCTGTCCACCGTCTTGTCTGCGACGGTCTTGCTGATGATTTCCGTGAGCATTTGGGTCTCCTAACTGGGAAAACTAAAAGTGATAAAAACTTTTCAGGATTTCGGAACTTTTTTCTCTATGCGCTCCTTGCGCTTCTGCGCCGCCTTGACCCTGCGGTACAGGTAACGGCACAGCCACCGCTCCATGGCCTCGTCGTGCGCCTCTGCTGCCTTGTCGGCGGCGTAGCGGCTCATGCCCGAGGTGTCCGGGGCCTGCGGCATGGGGTCGGCGCGGCTCTCTCGGCCGCACTCGGTGCGCTCGTAGGTGCGGCGCTCCTCTGCGGTCAGCCTCGGCAGCAGCTCGGCTATGCGGGCCTCTATGGCCTCAAGCTGCTGCTGGCGTCTGCACGGTTCGCAGATGCCGTCCTTGCCGAGGGTCGCCCTGCGGCACCCGCACGACGGGCACAGCTCCAGGCGGTGGCGGTAGCAGCGCAGGGACACGTGGCCGCCGCTGGCGTTGATCACGCGCCGCGCGTTATCCAACTGGTTCTTGGACAGCCGCAGCTCGCGGCGAATCTCGCGGGCGGGCACCTTTCCCGCCAGCTCGGCTATGCGGTCGAGGTCGGCCTTGCGCCACGCCCTGTGTGGCCTGCCCTTGTCTCGGCGGGTCACTCGTCGCTCACCTCCACGACCACGCGGGGGCGCGCCCTGTCGGTGAGCACCCTGTCGGGGCACTGCTCCACGTACTTGCGGGAGTCGTCCTTGATTACGCCCGCCGCCACCAGGCCGTCGAGCACGAACTTGCGCGCGAAGCCCACGTTGTCGGCGTCGCGGCGCATGTCGGGCTCGTAGAACGTGGTGCGCACGGTCACCCGGCGCTCGAAGCGCGGCGCGCGCTGCTGCATGGCCGCCGCCCTCACGCGCGCCGTCTCGCGTTTCTTCATGGCCGCCGCCTTGTAGCGGTTGGCGCGCTCGGCGCTGATGTAGTCGTTCAGGCTCGGCATTCGGCCCTCGACCGTGACGGTGCACCTCATTGCGCGCCCCTGTCGTAGATGCCCTGCGCCTCGGTTAGCGTGGAGGCGGCGAAAACGGCTGGGCCCACGATGGCCTCCCACGTGCCCACCAGGTCCACGGAGTCCACCGGCGTGCGGCGGAAGCTCACGGCGGCCAGCATGGAGGGGCGCTGCAGCACCATGTAGCGGGACAGCACGCTCCACAGGTTGTGGTCGCGCTTGAACTCGCTGGCCTCGCTCACGGTCATGCCGTTCTGGCACGCCAGGGTGTACACGTTGTCGCGCTGGATGACGTGGCCCTCCAGCATCAGGCGGTAGCAGATGCGGCGCAGCTTCGCCCATGTATCGGGGTTCGAGGCAACCCAGCCGCACGCCTTGGCCACGAGGGCCTGGGCCTTGGCGTCTACCTCGGCCATACTGTTGCCTCCAGCGTCCATGTGGCGGCGATGCACGCGCAGACGAACAGGGCGGCGAAAACGGCCTGCAGCCTCTCGCGGCGCTGCTCGGGTGTTACACTGGTCTCGGTTCGGAAGTGAACCGTTGCGGTGCGCGTCTTTCGCTTGCCGGCTGCGACGCGCACCCTCTTTCCCTTGATCTTTTCCATTCCTGGAACTTCCTCTCGTTCTCTGGGTCCTTGTAGAACTCGCGCATCATGGCGGCGCACTCGTCGCACATGGCGCGCTGTATCGGGGTCATTCGCCCGCGACGCCCGGCAGAAGCAGCGGGGCGTCCTCGTAGGCGACCTCACCGGTGTCCCTATCCACGAACATCACCTCCTGGTCGTCGTACACGTGGATGTTGAGCATCTGCCCCGTGAACTCCACCAGCTTGGGGATGAAGTCGCGGAACTTCGGGTCCAGCTCAAACTGCAGCACGCACTTGCCGCTCTTCACGTTGAGGGCGGTGAACCCCCCCCCGTACGGTCACCTCGTTCAGCATGGCCTACTCCTTCTCGTCGTACGCGGTGTCGCGCGCGATGGTCTTGAAGTCGGTGCTCCAGCCCTTGCCGTTCACGCTGAACTGCACGGAGCTGTAGACGTTGAACTGCATGCCGCCGAGCTCGAACCAGGTCGTGCTCGCCTCCAGAAGCTCGATGCCGCTCGTCTGGAAGCCCCACATGGCCGCGATGCGGCGCTTGAGGCTGACGTGCGTCTCCTCCATGCAGCCGTTCTCGGCCAGCTCGAAGTTGACGGCCACGCGCTTGCGGTCGTCGATGAGGTGGTCGAGCGTTTTGCCGATGATCTCGGCGACGAACTCGGGCTGGTGGCTCTTGGTGGGCATGGTGTGTCTCCTTTTCTGATAGGTAAATCTAATTACAGTTTGAAGCGAAAAAAATTTCTTCGGGTTTGTAGCCCAAGAAGTCGGCGGCCTTTTTAGCCGTCTCGATGCGCATGCGGTCTGGGTGGTCTTCATAAACATCGTATGTAGGTCCTGAAATGCCCAGATGTTCAGCCATTGCCTTCTTGGTTACGCCCTTACTCATGCGCGCCTGCTTGAGTGACTTCATACTCCCTCCTTTCTGTCCATAACTGTAATTAATCTTCAGAACTCGGTCAAGATTAATTTTGGTAAAATTGAAAATAGATTTAAGTTCTGGAAGGAGTTAAGATGCCGATATCCGACAACATAAAGAAGTTACGGCAGATTTTCGACGTTACCCAGGATGAACTTGGTGAGATTGCAGGTGTGACAGGTAACGCCGTTTCGCAGTGGGAAAACGGCCGCTCCGAACCCCGTATGGGAGCTATTGAGCGCATGGCGGCCTGCTATCAGATTAGTAAGTCACACCTTATAGAAGACGGCGGAATGGATCAGATTGACCCCGTGACCAAAAAGCCCAAGGGCAGCTCATATATGCCCGCCGGTGCCATGCCCGTGGTGGCCAGCAGCGCCACCGTGCCGCTGCTCACGCTCGGGCGCGTGCACGCCGGCGCGCTCGCCGACGAGGAGGAGATAGCGCACCGCGTTGAGGTGCCCGCCTCGGTGTGCGCCGGGCATCCGCGCGCGTTCGCCCTGGAGGTCGAGGGCGACTGCATGAACCGCGTCATACCCGAGGGCAGCCACGTGCTGGTCGACCCCGACCGCCAGCCCGCCAACGGGTCCATCGCCGTGGTGGAGACCGAGGACTACCGCGCGGTCATGCGCCGCTGGTACAAGGGCAGCACCAAGCTGATGCTGTCGGCGGACAGCTTCGAGGACTACGAGGACATGATTTTCGGCATAGACGACGGACCCGTGCGCGTGACCGGCACGGTGGTGTGGTTCCAGGCCGCCGACGAGATGGAGTAGCCGTGGGCGGGCGCGCGGCGATATACGCCCGCTTCTCGAGCCACAACCAGCGCGGCGAGTCCATAGAGATACAGGTGGAGAAGTCCCGCGCCTACTGCGCCGAGAACGACCTGCGCGTGGTGGCCACGTACTGCGACTTCGCGCAGACGGGCGCCAACACCGACCGCGCCGAGTTCCAGCGCATGATGGCCGACGCCAAGCGAGGGCTGTTCGATTTCGTGGTCATATATAAAGTTACCCGAATCATGCGCAACCGCGACGAGATGGCCATGGCGCGCATCATGCTGCGCCGCTGCCGCGTCGAGATACTGTACGCGGGCGAGGACATTTCGGACGGCTCGGCGGGCGTGCTGCAGCTGGGCATGCTGGAGGTGCTGGCGGAGTACGAGAGCGCGCTCGACGGCGAGCGCATACGCGACGGCATACAGAAGAACGCCGAGCGGTGCATGGCCAACGGCTGCGTGCGCTACGGCTGGGACATAGTGGACGGGCGCTACGTGGTCAACGAGGAGGAGGCCGCCGCCATCCGCCTGGGCGTGCGCATGGTCTTGTCGGGCAAGTCGGTGGCCGACGTGGTGCGCGCCTGGGAGCCGTACCGCACCAAGCGCGGCGGCAAGTGGCGCTTCCAGACGGTGCGCCGCATACTGATGCGGCGGGAGAACGGCGGGGAGTACCGCTACGCGGGCGTGGTCGTGCCCGGCGGCATGCCCGCCATCGTTCCCATGGATGACGAGGAGAGGGTGATACGGATGCTTGAGGACTCGCACAGGCCCCGCGCCAAGACCGAAGCGTGGGACTTCCCGCTCACTGGCAAGCTCTACGACGGGCGCGACGGCGGGCTGATGACCGGCACCAGCGGCACGGGCAAGTCGGGCAGGCCCTATCACTACTACCGCTGCCGCAGCTGCGGGCGCACCGTGCGCCGCGATGCCGTGGAGAAGCGCGTGGCCGACGCCGTGCGCGAGGCCCTGGGCAGCGCCGACAGCCGCGAGCGCATCGCTCGCATGCTGGCCGACGCCGAGGAGGAGCGCGCCGACGAGAAGCCCTTGAGCGAGACCATAAAGGGCGAGCTGGCCAAGATCGAGACGGCGTTCTCCAACATATGGGCGGCCATCGAGTCTGGCATCGCGCCGCCGGGCGGCAAGGAGCGCATAGACGCGCTGAAGCGGCGGCAGGCGCTCCTCAAGGACGAGCTGCGCACGGCCGAGGCCCTTGAGGCCGCCCGCCTTGACTACGACCGCGCGCTGTTCTGGCTTGAGGGCATGGCCGCCGCCGAGGTGGACGACGCGCAGCTCCTGCGCACGTTCGTGGCGCGCGTGGTGCTGGGCGGCCCCGACGATGACGACGGCCTGCGCGTGGCGTTCACGTTTGACGATTCTGCCGGCTTGGGCGATAATCCGTCGCTGCCTGGCGCTATAGGTCCAGGTGGCGAGGTGTTCGACCGAATGAACGCCAGCTCCACCAATAGTTACAGACAGGTAGATACCCATATCTACCTGTCTTTTTATTTCTAGTCCGTACCGCGGAGAATCGAACTCTGCGCAGGGCGCGGGCGTTAGGAAAACGTCGCGGCAGCGCAGGGCGGGACGCACTTTCCTAATCGTCGTCCAACGGAAAACGCGTCCCAGAATATCGGCTCAGACTGGGACGTAGTTTCCGGATGACGCCTCAAGTGGAAACTGCGTCCCGGAATCGAGCCGCAGAACGGGATACGCTTTCCCCATGGCGGTCCAAGCGGAAAGCGCATCCCGGAATCATCCTTCAAACTGGGACACGCCTTCCGCCCCACCCCCTCAACCCTAAAACCCGTGCGCCCAACATCACAAAACTGGGTAGAAGAAAGCCAAAACGCAATCGCAGGAGGTCAATATGACTGCAGAAGATAAGGCAAAGAACGCCGGCAAGGTCGCGCTCGTCCTGGAGGGCGGCAGCTTCCGCGGGCAATTTACCGCCGGCGTGCTCGACGTTCTCATGGAGGCCGGCGTCGAGATTCCGGCGGTATATGGCGTGTCGGCCGGCGCCCTCAACGGCGTCAACTACAAGTCGCACCAGATCGGCCGCACCAACCGAGTCAATTTGACCTTTTGCAACGACAACCGCTACATGGGCGCGGCGTCGTTTGCGTCCACGGGCTCCATCGTCGGCTACGACTTTATCTTCAACGACGTCCAGGACCGCCTGGATCCCTTTGACAACGAGACGTTCGACGCCAGCCCCATCGAGATGTATGCCGTCGCGACGGACATGCTGTTTGGAACCGCTGCCTACCTGCCGGTTAAAAGCGCTGTGCTCGATCTCGATGCCGTGCGCGCTTCGACTTCGTTGCCGCTGGTGACGCCGCCGGTCGAGATCGACGGGCACAAATACGTCGACGGCGGCGTGGCCGATTCGGTTCCTATCGAGCATGTGCTCGAGGAGGCGGGCTTCGACCGTGCGGTCGTCATTGTCACGCAGGACCGCTCGTACGAGAAAAAGCCCTACGAGTTTATGCCAGCCGCACGCGCTCGCTATGCTGACTACCCCTATCTGCTCGAGGCTATCGAGACGCGCCACGATCGCTATAACATCCAGCGCATGCATCTGTGGAAGTATGAGCGCGAGGGCCGCGCGCTGGTCGTCGCTCCGCAAAAGCCGGTCGAGGTCGGCCACGTTGAGCACGATCCGGCAAAGCTCCTCGACTTGTATATTCAGGGCCGCCAGGAGGCAAAGCGCTTGCTGGGAGATATCGAGGCGTTTGTCGAGCGCTAGTGTCGCGACGGCATGACCCATGGACGACATGTGCAGAAACTCTGGTCAGAGCCAAAATACCTGTTGACTCGGGCGGCGAGCGGGGTAATATGGACGGGTTACTTGCAGAGCCCCGTGAATCTCTGTAACAACACGTACTGTACATGGAGGAGTCTAAGTGATTTCGAAATCGACTCACTACGCCAAGCAGGGCGAGGTCCAGCGCAACTGGGTTCTCGTCGACGCCGATGGTGCTGTCCTGGGCCGTCTTGCCACCCAGATCGCAATGATCCTGCGCGGTAAGAACAAGCCCCAGTTCACGCCCAACAGCGACTGCGGCGACTTCGTTGTCGTCATCAACGCCGATAAGGTCCAGCTTACCGGTAACAAGGCCGACACGAAGACCTATTATCGCCACAGCGGCTACAACGGCGGCCTCAAGGCTGAGAGCTTCCGCCAGGCTATGGAGAAGCACCCGGAGAAGGTCATCGAGCGCGCCGTTCGCGGCATGCTGCCCAAGACCACCCTCGGCCGTGCCCAGATGACCAAGCTTAAGGTCTACGCTGGTGCCGAGCATCCGCACGCTGCCCAGAACCCCACGAAGATTGAGCTGGAGGCTTAAAGATGGCTGAGAACACCGTTGTCTACCAGGGTACCGGCCGTCGTAAGAACGCCGTCGCCCGCGTCCGTCTCGTCCCCGGCACCGGCAAGGTGACCATCAACAAGCGTGACGCCGAGCAGTATTTCGGCCGTCATCAGCTCGTTGAGAACGCCCTTGCTCCCTTCAAGGTGACCGACACCGCCGGTCAGTTCGACGTTATCGCTCTGTGCGATGGCGGCGGCATCTCCGGTCAGTCCGGCGCTCTGCGCCTGGGCATCGCTCGTGCTCTTCTGAACGCTGGCGATTACCGTGCTGACCTCAAGAAGGCCGGTTTCCTTACGCGCGATGCTCGCGTGGTCGAGCGCAAGAAGTACGGCCTCAAGAAGGCCCGCCGCGCTCCCCAGTTCTCCAAGCGCTAAGGTTTTATCTCCTTTCGAGATACAATGTACAAGCGGGGCCTGCCGATTCCTCGGCGGGTCCCGCTTTTCTTTTTCGACTAGGGCGGGCGGTTGTATATCGCCTGCTAGGGAAGGAGCGATCCTATGCCCCAGAACATCTTCGGTACCGACGGCGTCCGTGGCGTCGCCAACGCCGATCTTTCGTGCGACCTTGCGTTTCGCCTGGGCCGCGCGGCGACCAAGTTCCTTGGTCCGGATATCTGCGTCGGCCGCGACACGCGTCTTTCGGGCACCATGCTCGAGAGCGCTCTGACCGCCGGCATCATGGCCGAAGGCGGCCGTCCGCACTGCTGCGGCGTCATCCCCACGCCTGCCGTGGCGCTGCTCACCGTCCAGAATGAGCTCGACGGCGGCATCGTCATCTCCGCTTCGCACAATCCGCCGGAGTTCAACGGCATCAAGTTCTTTAGCCGCAAGGGCATGAAGCTTCCCGACGCGGTCGAGGAAGAGATCAGCGCCTGGGTTATGTCCGAGGAAGCCATGGCTGCCGATGCGCTGCCGACCGGTGCCGGCGTGGGCCACATTATCAAGATGAAGGACGCTCGCAAGGCATACGTCGACCACGCCATCGATACGCTTGATGGCCTGAGGCTCGACGGCCTGGTCGTTGCCGTCGACTGCGGCCACGGTGCTTCTTGCCAGACCACGCCCGCCGCGCTGCAGCGCCTGGGTGCTACGGTCCATGCCATCAACACCGATTATTGCGGCACCGACATTAACGTTGAGTGCGGCTCTACGCACCTCGAGCCCCTGCGCGAGCTCGTGCTGCGCACCCATGCTGACATCGGTCTGGCCCACGACGGCGACGCCGACCGCGTGCTGTTCGTGGACAGCGAGGGCAATGAGATCGACGGTGACTACATCCTGGCTATCTGCGGTTCTGACCTTGCCGCTCGCGGCAAGCTCGCCAACTCCGAGATCGTCTCGACCGTCATGTGCAACCTGGGCTTCTCCATCGCTATGAAGGAGCAGGGCTTCGAGATGGTTCAGACCGCCGTGGGCGACCGTTATGTTCTTGAGCGTATGCTCGCGGACGGCGCCGTCATCGGCGGCGAACAGTCCGGCCACATCATCTTCCTGGAGCACAACACCACCGGTGACGGCCTGGTGACGGCTCTGCAGCTGCTGGCCGTGCTCAAGCGCACCGGTCGCACCCTCACCGATCTTGCCGGTATCATGAAGAAGTACCCGCAGGTACTCGTCAACGTGCATTCCGACAACAAGGCTGGTCTGGACGATTGCCAGCCCATCTGGGATGCCGTCGCTGCTGCCGAGAAGGAGCTTGACGGCCGCGGCCGCATTCTGGTGCGCCCGAGCGGTACCGAGCCGCTGGTCCGCGTGATGGCCGAGGCCGAGACGCACGAGCTGACCCAGCGCGTTGTCGACGACATCGTCGAGGTTGTCAAGCGCGAACTTCCCTAATGGTCAAAAACCGTTGCCAAGTGGTAAACTGTTAAGGTTATTTTGATTGATTGGTATGTCCGAGGGGGAGCATGTTCACTAAAGTCCTAAGGTCTTTTGGTATGCGTGGTCGAGTCCTTACGCTGGATGCTCCCATCTCGGGCGACGTCATTCCGCTTTCCGAGGTAAACGACCAGACGTTTGCCACCGGCCTTTTGGGCCAGGGCGTGGCGATTCGGCCCACCGGAACGCGTGTGATTGCACCGGCTGATGCCAAGGTCGAGGCCATTTTTCCCACGGGACACGCTGTTGCGCTTAACACGGTCGATGGCTTGGACGTGCTCATCCACGTTGGTTTGGACACTGTTCAGCTCGAGGGCAAGCACTTTACCGTACATGCGCAAGTGGGTGACATCGTCCATAAGGGCGATGTACTCATTGAGTTCGATCGCGAGGCAATTGCTGCCGAGGGCTACGATGTGACGGTTCCCATCTTGGTGTGCAACTCCGTTGAGTTCTCGAGTATCAAGGGCTCCGTTGGCGTGCATGTCGAAGAGATGGACCAGCTCATCGTTGCTCGCGAGCGCTAGCAAGTGCACGTGGCCATTAGCCTACAATTCAAACACGTTTACGGAGGGCGCCCTTGAAAGAGGACGCCCTTCGTGGCAAGATGGGAAACGTCCGAGGCTAAACAGCTTCGGGTCACCGTGGACGGGCAGGGGCCTCGACGCGGCTAGACACGAGACACATACATTACGCGACCTCGCCCTGGTGGCCGCACACGTTGGTTGCGGCCGACGCGGGCCGCGGGCAAGTGCTTGTAAGGGAGCCTTGCCTCTCTTGTACGAGAAAGGACGCGTAATGAAGATCATTAAAGCTAAAGACTACGAGGATATGAGCCGCAAGGCCGCCAATATCATCTCGGCCCAGGTTATCCTCAAGCCCGACTGTGTACTGGGCCTTGCCACCGGCTCCACCCCGATCGGTGCCTACAAGCAGCTCGCTGCTTGGTACGAGAAGGGCGACGTCGACTTTGCCGAGGTCAGCACCTATAACCTGGACGAGTATCGCGGCCTTTCGCACGACGATCCCCAGAGCTATCACTACTTCATGCGTGAGAACTTCTTCGATCACATCAACATCGACCTGAACAACACGCATGTGCCCGACGGTTCCAACCCCGACGCCGCCGCTGCGTGCTCTGAGTACGACAAGATCGTCGCTGACGCCGGTTACCCGGATCTGCAGCTGCTCGGCATTGGCAACAACGGCCACATCGGCTTCAACGAGCCCGATGACCACTTCTCCAAGGGCACGCACTGCGTCGACCTCACCGAGAGCACCATTCAGGCCAACAGCCGCCTGTTCGACAGCATCGACGATGTTCCCCGTCAGGCCTACACCATGGGTACCCAGACCATCATGTATGCCCGCATGATCCTGGTCGTCGCCAACGGCGAGGCCAAGGCTCAGGCCGTGCATGACATGTGCTATGGTCCGGTTACGCCCGAGTGCCCGGCTTCGATCCTGCAGCTGCACACCAACTGCGTTGTCGTTGCCGACGAGGCCGCCCTTTCGCTCTGCGAGTAGCGCGAATCCTGCAGCTCGACATAGCCTTGCCTAAGGCCTCCGCTTTGCGGGGGCCTTTTTGCTATCCCTTTCCGCCCGCTTGACCAAAATCTTGGCGCAAGCTTGACGAATGCCGGATGCCCAACAGCTTGATTCATTCCATACCAGATTCTATGCAAAAATGCCACTAGAAGGTCGTAGACGGTAGCGGGTGCTAGGCGAGTTGAATGACATGGCTGAACCTTGTTCATCTGCGTTACACTGCCGCTTAGATGGGACAAGCTGACAAGCTCATTTACCTGCTTAAAGACCGATTAGTCGGGGGATTAATAACAATCGGCCCTCGCTGTACAAAAACTTGCCGCTTGCGTACCAAAAGACAACCTAAAACACAAGGTCGCTCTATTCATAGCGCGGCTTGTATGGTCTTGCGGCTACAGTGTCCATACGGTCGAGTTGAGGAGCGGGCATGGTAAACGATTTGAGCGGTATAGATGACCTCGAGCTGATGCCGCTGGGCGGAGGCTATATGGTGCGACGCGAGCGCTTGATGAATGAGCTTATCGCCAAGGGCCGAAAGGCCGGCATCGTGGTTCTTTATGCGCCCGACGGGTTTGGGAAGACCTCGGTGCTGCTGCAGTACACCCATGAGGTTAAATGCGACCCGACGCGAGGCCCCGTGCGGATTATCGAGGCCGATCGCGCCACTGGGCGCGAGGTGTTTATGCAGCTCGAGGTGGTTACCGAAGAACTCAAAGACAAACCGCACTCCCTTATCGCAATTGATAATGTGCCAAACCTCGATCAGCACGATACCGAAGACCTCATCGACAGGATTCGCGGCCTGCGCGCTATGGGGGTAGGGGTCTTTATTTCCTGCCGTCCTTCAAATCGTCAGCTGATTCATGGGCTGGGCGATTCGGTTAAGATCAATGCGCAGATGCTTAAGGTGCATGCCTATGAGTATTCGGCGTGGGCATCGGCGTTTTCGATCAGCACATCGCTCGACTTTTATCAGCTCACGCAGGGCGTGCCCGAGCTCGTTTCGGCATTGCAGACGGGTCTGTATGGCCAAGGTGACGTAGCCGGTCTGCTCGAAAACGAGATTGTCAACGTATATGGCGCGGCACTTGCCGATCTGGCTTCGCTCGACAATAATGCGCTGTTTTGCGT